>USNN01000012.1 GCA_900556185.1 uncultured Eubacteriales bacterium | reverse complement strand
TGCGGATTCTCTTTTACGGAATCCGGCACTTCATGACCATCTTTATCATTGACAACAATAATTTCTAAGTCTTCTATCTTTTGTTCTTCAATACTCTGAACACATTCTTCCAAATATGCCTGTCCCTTGAAATAAGGAATTATGACACTTACCTTAGGCATTTTTTGCACCTCCAAATCATTTGCAATTACTTATTTTACAACGAAATTCAAAATACGTCCCGGTACATAAATTTCTTTTACAATCTGTTTTCCAGCAAGCATTTCCGAAATTTTGTCGTTTTTCTTTACTTCTTCAAGAACTTTTGCATTATCCCAAGTAGTGCCAATGTCCATTCTTGTGATTATCTTGCTATTAACTTGAATAGCCATTTCTACACTATCTCTAGCAAGATATTTTTCGTCATATGTTGGCCACTTTGCATAAGCGATTGATTCTTTATGGCCCAAAACTGTTGACCAAATTTCTTCTGTGATAAATGGTGCAACTGGGTTAAGAAGTTTAATAAAGTTTTCTGCATATTCTCTTGGGAATACATCTTCTTTATATACAGCATTGATAAAGATCATCATCTGGCTTATTGCTGTGTTGAAGTTAAGTGTTTCATAGTCAGTTGTAACTTTCTTAACTGTTTCATGATATACTCTATCCAAGTTTGCATTTGGCTTATCTTGGATTTTGTTTTCGTCGTTATATAATCTCCAAACTCTGTCCAAGAAACGTTTTGAGCCATCGATGTTCTTCGTGTTCCAAGGTTTTGCATCTTGCAGTGCGCCCATAAACATTTCATAGAGTCTGAGTGTGTCTGCTCCAAATTCAGCTACAATATCATCAGGATTAATGACATTTCCTCTGCTCTTACTCATTTTCTCGTTGTTTTCACCTAGAATCATGCCTTGATGAACTAATTTTTTAACTGGCTCTGCATATGGGACAAGTCCTTTATCGAAGAGATAATTATTATAGAATCTTGAATACAACAAGTGTCCGACTGCATGCTCTGCCCCGCCGATATAAAGGTCAACTGGCATCCAGTGTTTCATAAGTTCATAGTCGCAGAATGTTTCGTCGTTATTTGGATCGATATATCTTAAGAAGTACCAGCTTGATGCAGCAGCGCCCGGCATTGTTGTTGTTTCTCTCTTCCCTTTCATGCCGTCAATTGTTACGTTGACCCAGTCTTGATTGTTGTCAAGAGGAGCTTTGCCATTTTTAGCTTTATAATCATCTAGAGCTGGAAGAATGAGTGGGAGATCCTTGTCGTCAACAAGTTTAATCGTGCCATCTTCCATATGTATAACTGGAATTGGTTCTCCCCAATATCTTTGACGAGCGAAAATCCAATCTCTAAGTCTATAGTTGACTGTTCTCTTTGCTACTCCGAGTTTAACTAGCTTATCTGTGATAGCAACTTTTGCCTGTTCAACTGTGAGTCCTGTAAATTCCTCAGAGTTCATAAGCTTGCAACCTTTTCCAAGATAATCTTGCTTTTCAAAAGCACACTCTGAAACATCTCTTCCTTCAATCACTTGAATCATTGGAATTTTATGAACCAAAGCGTATTCATAATCTCTTTGGTCGTGGGTAGGAACCGCCATAACAGCACCAGTGCCGTATGTAGGCAATACAAAATCACCAACAAACACAGGAACTTCTTTATCATTTACAGGGTTTATTGCATATATTCCTTCTAGTTTTACGCCTGACTTGCCTTTATTTAGGTCGGTTCTCTCTATGTCACTTAACTTTTCGGTTTGCTTTCTATAATCTTCTACTTCGTTCCAGTTTTTAATTCGTGGCTTTAATTCTTCTACTAGTTTAGCATCTGGCGCGACAACCATAAATGTTATACCATAAATAGTTTCTATGCATGTTGTAAAAATGCTAAATTTTCCACCGCCAACAATGTTAAATTCAACTTCCACACCTTCAGACTTGCCTATACGATTTCGTTGCATTGCTTTTGTAGATTCTGGCCAATCTAGGTTATCTAACCCGCTTAATAGTTTTTCGGCGTACTTTGGCATATCTATAACCCATTGACGCATATTCTTTTTAACTACAGGGAACCCACCCCTTTCACTTTTGCCGTCTACAATTTCATCGTTTGCAAGCACACAACCTAAACCCTCACACCAGTTTACTGGCATTTCTACGCACTTTGCTAAGCCATCTTTATAAAGTTGTTTAAATATCCATTGAGTCCACTTATAAAATTTAGGGTCGCTGGTTCTAATCTCTTTACTCCAGTCGTAGTCTAGCCCAACATTTTTTAATTGGTTAGTAAAGGTTTCGATATTTTTTTCAGTGAATATTATTGGGTTGTTACCAGTATCTATTGCATATTGTTCTGCTGGCAACCCAAACGAGTCATAACCCATTGGATGCAATACATTATATCCTTGCATCCTTTTCATACGGCTAATTATATCAGTTGCAGTATACCCTTCTGGATGCCCAACATGAAGCCCTGCCCCAGATGGATATGGAAACATATCCAAGCAATAATATTTAGGCTTAGAAAAGTCCCACACATCGGTTTTAAATGTTTGGTGTTCTTCCCAATATTTTTTCCACTTATTTTCTATTTTGCTTGCGTTATATTCTTTCATAATGTTCCTCTGTAGATTTAATGAATAAATTTTATCACATAATAAAATCTAATTCAAGTATAATTATTTATATATATTAAAAAAGACCGCTTAAAAGCGGTCCTTCTATTTAGATATTTAAAAGTCTAAATATCTTCTTATTTAGAATCATAAATACAAGGTCTACTACCCAAATTATGTTCCAACCAAGAAGAAGTCTTAATAGCCCAGCAACAATTTTGCCTTCAGCAATTCTTGTGATAACACCGCATACCAATGAAGTAATTGGAATAATTGCAAGAATTAAACTTACTATGTAGCCAAGTCCAAAATAATCACTTTTCTTTGCCATAACTTTATTCTCTCCTTAATTAAATATAGTCAATTAAACTTATGCAACTATAACGCCTAAAATTACTATTCTTGGGTTGATGGCTTAGTTATATTATAGCCGTCTGGAGTAACCAAAAAGTAATTTCCTGTAATGCGTTGAAGTTTGCCACCCAAAGCACACGCCGCCCCGCTTATAAAATCTAGACTTCTTTGTGCTTCCGTTTCCGAAATTTTATCTAGATTAACAATTGCAGGCTCGCCCTGCTTTAGATACTCAACCAACCTCTTAATTTCCTCATAGTTAGTTGGGTTAAAAAATACAAAGTTTTTATTTGAATAACTTGTTGTTCCACTAAACCCAGAATATGAATTTGAGTAGCCTCCATATTGAGAACTGTCACCCGTGTCTTCATTATCCGAATTTTCTTTTAGGGCATTAAATTGGTCCATATCAAAACTACGTTCTGGGGTTTCTTCTTCCAAAACGTTTTCATCGTTTTTACTACGTCTTCCAAACCAAGAATGTTTTTTCTTTTTTGGTTTCTTTTCTAGCTTTTGGTTTTCATCAGACTCAGAATTAGACTCAAAACCAATGCCATTCATTACCCAATCAAATACTCCCACTGGATAAACCTTCTCCTTTGTATATTCATATTATAGCATACAAAAAAAGGCTCACGCAAATAAATTACATAAAAAACAAAAATTTTTGACACTAATTTTTGAAATTGGAGAACCTTAAGTTTATAATGGCGGTGCATTTGCCATAAACTTATAAAATTTTTAAATAGTTTGAATGGTAAATAGCAATACTAAAAAATATAATGAAGTAAGGAGAAATGTATGAAAATTAAACCATTATTTGACCGGATTGTGTTGCGTCAAATTAATTTAACCAAAGAAAACAACGACTCATGCTTGGTTTTGCCAGAAACATCTCAAGAAAAGCCTTTAATTGGCGAAGTTTTAGAAATTGGAGATGGCGTTACTGGTGAAGATAAGAACATTGAAATGGTCGTTGAAAAAGGCGACAAAGTTTTATTTAGCAAATATGCCGGAAACGAATTTAAGTTAAATGGTAAAGAATTTATTATCATTCGCCAAAGCGATATTTTGGCTATAATTAAAGATTAAGAGGTGGGTATGAGTAAGTCTATATTATTTGGTGATGAAGCAAGAAAAAAACTACTAATGGGTGTAAATATACTAGCGAACGCCGTTAAGGTGACATTAGGGCCAAAAGGAAGAAATGTGGTGCTAGAGCGAAAATATTCTACCCCACTAATTACAAATGATGGAGTTACGATAGCAAAAGAAATAGAACTAGAAGACACTTTTATGAACCTAGGGGCTAGTTTAATTAAAGAAGCAAGCATTAAAACCAATGAAAGTGCGGGGGACGGTACAACTACAGCGATTGTTTTAACCGAAGCAATAGTAACCGAAGGAATTAAACACCTAAGTGCGGGAGCCAATCCAGTTTTGTTAAAACAAGGAATGGAATACGCAACCGAGTATGTTAAAAACGAGTTAAAACAAAACTCCAAACCAATAACAAGCAGTGATGATATTTTAAATGTGGCAACAATATCCGCAGGAAGCGTTGCTCCAGCGAAACTAATTGTTGATGCTATGGAAGCAGTTGGTAAAGACGGAGTTATAACCCTAGAAGAAGGAAATTCTTTTACAAATGAATTGGAAATTGTTAAGGGCTTACAATTTTTAAAAGGTTTTATCTCGCCATATATGATTACCGACACTGAGCGTCAAGAAGCTGTTTTAACAAACCCATACATATTGGTTACCGATCGTAAAATTAGCACAATAACCGACCTTCTTCCAATTATAGAACAACTTGCAAAAAATGGTGAAAGTTTACTAATAATTGCCGACGATGTGGATGGTGAAGCCCTAGCAACTTTAGTTTTAAACAAAATGCGTGGCATATTTAATTGTGTGGCTGTTAAAAACCCATCATTTGGCGAAGAACGAAAAGAAATCTTAAAAGACATTATAACTCTTACAAACGCCACATTAATCTCTAATGAAACAGGCGAAAATTTATCTAATGTATCCATTGATAAACTTGGGCGAGCAAAACAAATTAAAATTACATCTAATTCAACTACTATTATAGACGGTTTTGGCGATGAAGCAAAAATTACCGAGCGAATAGATTTAATTAAATCACAAATTAAAAACTCACAAACCGCCTTTGAAAAAGAAAACCTAGAAAAAAGAGTGGCAAGACTTCGTGGTGGCGTTGCAATTATTAAGGTTGGTGGAACTACCGAAGTTGAATTAAAAGAGCAAAAACTACGAATTGAAGACGCCTTAAACGCAACAAAATCTGCCACTAGTGGCGGAATAATTGCAGGTGGTGGGGTTGCTTTAATTGAAACCGCCAAAAAGTTAAAAACAGAAATTGAAAAGCTATCTGGCGATGTTAAACTTGGAGCATTTTGTATATACAATAGTTTATTTGCCCCATTCCGCCAAATAGTTTTAAATTGTGGCGATGAACCAAGCGTTATGCTTGAAAAAATACTGTCGTCTAATAAACCAAATCTTGGTTACGATGGCACAACTGGTAAATTTGTGGATATGATAGAATCTGGAATTATAGACCCAACAAATGTTACAACCAACGCTCTTATTTGCGCTAGCAGTGTTGCAAAAACACTACTTACAACAGAAGCAATTATTACCGATAATGAATCTATACAAAATAAAAACTAGTATGCGTTTTGCATACTAGTTTTTTTATTTGTTAAAAGCGGTTGCAAGGCTATCACAAATTTCATTATATTTGTCGCCCGCATGACCCTTAACCTTGTTAAAAGTTACTTCGTGAAACTTTGTAAGTGCTATAAGTTCTTCCCACAGTTCTCTATTTGCCACTGACTCTTTTTTAGAGTTTTTCCAGTTATTGGTTATCCACGAATCTATCCAATTATTGTTAAAAGCGTTAACAACATAAGCACTATCACTAAAAACTGTAACTTTGCATTTTTCTTTTAGTGCTTTCAAGCCCTGAATTACAGCCGTTAGTTCCATTTTGTTGTTTGTGGTTACTTCTTCTACGCCTGACATTTGTTTTTCAAATCCACCATAAATTAAAACCGCTCCCCAACCGCCTTTGCCCGGGTTTCCAGAACACGCTCCATCTGTGTATAGTGTAACTTCTTTCATTTAATTCTCCTAATGCTACTAATATACCATAAATAATTAATTTTTCAAAACAAATATTATTTATAATAAAAAACCACCCAAGTTTTGGGTGGTGAATATTAGTCATTTTTATATGGTAAAAGTGCCATAACTCTTGCTCTTTTAATTGCAAGTGTTAATTCTCTTTGATGTTTAGCACATAGACCAGAAATTCTTCTTGGAACAATTTTGCCTTTTTCGGTCATATATCTTCTTAGTTTGTTAACATCAAGATAGTCAATTGTTTCAGCCTTGTCTTGGCAGAAAGCACAAACTTTTTTAGATTGCTTTTTAGACTTTTTAATGCTCTTATCATCATAACTTGCGTTATTTTTTTGTGGTTTCATTACTCTACTCCTTTTTTAATTAAAATGGTAGGTCATCATCGTCAATTGGCTCAAATTTTGCGATTTTTGGTTCTTTAGACTTTTCGCTTGCAGAGTCATCATCAAATTTAGACCTTGTTGCAGGTTCGCCATCGTCCCCATCGCCCCTAGGACTAATAAATTCACAGTCGTCAGCAACAACTTCTGTTATATATCTCTTAGTGCCATCTTGGGCTTCATAATTTCTTGTTTGAATAGAACCAGCTACGCAAACCTTTTTGCCCTTTTTAACATATTTAGCAATATTGTCTGCCAAACCTCTCCATGCAACACAGTTAATAAAATCAGCTTCTCTTTCGCCATCGCTATTTGCAAATCTTCTTTGCACTGCAACGCTAAATCTGCATACACTAATTCCGTTTGGTGTCGTGGTTAATTCTGGATCTCTTACTAAGTTTCCAACCAAGATTACTTTGTTCATAATTGCCCTCTCCTAATCAATTATTTTGCGACAATCATTTGTCTTACGATGTTATCGGTGATGTTAAGTATACCTGCGATTTTATTTGGAGCATCGTCATTTGCTGTAAAGTTAACTAAAACATAAAAGCCTTCGCTACGATAGTTAATTGGGTAAGCAAATTTCTTCATTCCAGATTTTTCAGTGCCTTCAATAACGCCACCATTCTTTGTTATTATAGTTTCAACTTTCTTAATTAAGTCTTCTCTTTGTTCATCTGTAATTGCTGAACTCATAATATACAATAATTGGTATTTACGCATAAATTTACCTCCTTTTGGACTAAATCGGCATAGAAATTACTCTATGCAAGGATTTGTTGTCATTATTTTAACACACAGAGTAGTATATTTCAAGTGATTATTTAAAATTTTTACACTTTGAATAGATTGACTTTTATAATATGGTTAGGTTAAAATATAATTATTAATAATAAGGACGGGTTAAAATGGGAAAACTTGAAGAAGAAACAACAAACACAGAACTAGCAGACAACTCGCAAAACGAAAGCGAAAAAACTGAAACCGCTAGTGAAAAAGAAAATTTAACCGAAACAAGAAAAGAAAAAAAGCGAAAAAGACTAGAACTTAAAAAGCAACAAAAAATCGAAAAACAGATTAAAAAAGATAACCAAGAAAAGTCTATTTTAGACGAAGACGAAGATAAACCAAAAGGCATATTTAAACTTTTTAAGCGTAAAAACCAAGAAAAAGTTGTTGAAAGACCAAAACTTAAAAGAGTTAAAGCTGACCCAGACCAGGGTTTAACCGTTGAACAAGTTGTTGAAAGAATTAATAAAGGTTATATAAATAAATCAGCCGTAACAAATAACAAAACTTATTTATCTATATTTATAAATAACATTTTCACCTTTTTCAACATTCTTTGCATTGGCGTGGCGATTTGCTTAATTATAGCAGGTTCATTTAAAAACTTGTTTTTCTTAGTTGTAATGCTATCTAACACCGCAATTGGAATATTCCAAGAAATTAAAGCAAAGAAAACAATAGATAAGCTATCGCTACTAACTGCCCCAACTACTAAAGTAATTCGTGGCGGAAATGAATATGATGTTACAACCGATGAAGTAGTAGTTGATGATATTGCTCTATTTTCTAACGGTAAACAAATAGTTGCCGACTGTATTATGCTAGATGGTGCCGTTGAGGTTAACGAAAGTTTACTTACTGGTGAATCGGTTCCAATTAAGAAAACAAAAGGCGACACACTACTTGCCGGTAGTTTTATTTCTAGCGGTAGTTGCAGAGCCCGAGTTGATAAAATTGGTGATGATTGCTATGTTGAACAGTTGAGCAAGAAAGCTAAAACTTACAAAAAACCAAAATCAGAACTATTTAACTCCCTTAACTCAATTATTAAAGTTATTGGCTTTATAATAATTCCAATAGCAATACTAATGTATTTAAACAACTACAAAATATTTGGAAGTTTTTCCCAATCTGTAGCAAAAACTGCGGGCGCCGTTATTGGAATGATTCCTTCGGGTATGTTTTTACTTTGTAGTATTGCCTTAACCGTTTCTGTTATAAGACTTGCTCAAAGAAAAACTTTGGTTCAAGACCTATACTGCGTTGAAATGCTAGCAAGAGTTAATGTTTTGTGCTTAGATAAAACCGGCACAATAACCGATGGCTCCATGAAAGTATTTAACTGCGTTGAAGTTCAAAATAAATCTGGCTTCACATTAAAACGAATTATGGGGTCGTTTTTATCTTCACTAAACGATAATAACCAAACAAGTCAAAGTTTAGTAAATTACTTTGGATACAATAAAGAACTAAAACCTGTTGCCACCCTACCATTTTCATCTACAAGAAAATTAAGTGCTGTTAGTTTTGAAAATGCCGGAACTTACATATTAGGCGCACCTGAATTTGTTCTTCCTAATATGAAAGAAGGGAAACACAAAGACATTATAGACCAATACGCAAAAGATGGTTATCGTGTTTTGGTTTTAGCAAACTCTGCTAATATGATAAATAAAGGCAACCTTCCTACAAACCGAACACTAGTTGCTATTATAGTTCTTGAAGACCACATTCGTGATGACGCTATAGAAACCATAAAGTGGTTTAAAGATAATGATGTAAAAATTAAAATTATTTCAGGGGACAACCCACTAACCGTTGCAGAAATTGCAAAACGTGTTGGCGTGGATAACACCGAAAACTTTATAAACCTAGAGGGTATGAGCGAATCTCAGGTTATTGCTGCCGCTAATAAATACACTGTATTCGGTAGAGTTACCCCAGAGCAAAAAGCAATCTTAGTTAAGGCTATGAAAGCCGAGGGCAACACTGTTGCCATGACGGGTGATGGTGTTAACGATATACTTGCACTTAAAGAATCTGACTGTGCTATTGCTATGGCAAGTGGTTCCGATGCTGTTAGAAGTGTATCTCACATGGTATTGCTAGATAGTAAATTTTCTAGTATGCCTCAAGCCGTATTTGAAGGCAGACGTGTTATAAACAACGTTCAAAAAAGTTCGGCATTATTCTTTATGAAAACAATATTCACCATAATTTTCTCTATAATTATCTTGGCTCTTGGTGAACCTTATCCATTTGCACCACTACAACTATATATGCTAGAATTTTTCGTTATTGGCTTCCCTAGCTTCTTCCTTGCTTTGCAACCTAACAAAAATAGAGTTAAAGGCAAGTTTATTTATAACCTATTTAGAAACGCCTTGCCTGGTGCATTTACACTACTAATTAATGTTATGGCTTGTTACGCCTTTGTTCAATTTACTCAAGGCTCTCTAGACGACACCGTTTTAATTAGTTCAATGGCAACCATTGTGTTAACTTTCACTGGTATTGCAATGTTATTTAAGTTGTGTCAACCAATAACCGTTTTAACTGGAATATTATTTACATCTATGTTAACAATAACACTTTGCTTAACTTTATTTGCTAGCCAATTCTTTGAAATTGCAAGTGTTGGCTTAACAAATACACTATTCTTAATTATATTAATTTTAATATCTGGTTCGGTTATAAAACTATTAGATGCTATAATTGGAAAACTAAACTTTTCATCAAACCCAAAAACAACACCATGGGTAGACCAACAAACAAATTTAAAGAATATGTAACACAAAAGCACCAACAAATCGTTGGTGCTTTTTTATTATATTTAACTCATCATTCACTTCAGCAAATTTTTTAAATAGTCAAACACTAATTATTCTATGTCTATTACTTCAATTTTATTGTAACTATCTAAAATTGATTGATTAAATATTGCTTAAGTTTTAAAAAATCATCCACCTTCGATGTTGTTTGATTAAAACGGACAACAAATAATCCTTACTTTACCATGTGTTAACTGGCACCAGCCATATAGATAAACATAATAATTATGAATAAATACAACAAATTCAAATACACTGCAATTTTACCAACAAAAAACCACGGTTTTACCCGTGGTCATTTTCTTATGTCTGCTTTTTGATTACTATTTCTATATCTAGGTCAACTTCGCTTAAATAGTTATCGCCTTTTTCTTCTTTTAGTTTTTTCCATTCTTTTGCGTTGTTTCTATATAACATATCGCCTATTTTAAACAAATCGGCGCCAGAGTCTTTTGCTTGTGTGTAAGCTTTTAAAACACATTCCTTCATTTTCTCTTTAAATTTATCTACTACTTCATCGGATAAATAATTATTTTGTGTTTTATATAACTCTAAGTTTGTATCCTGTCCTTCAATGGAATATATTTCGTTGCGGTTTGTAGATATTTTAATTTTGCATTTTGGTTTGCCATCCACAAATCGGGTTTTAAACTTAACCTTTTTATCTCTAAAATATAGCCCCATTTTTGCATTTTGGATATTGTCTTCGTTTACATCTTCTATTGTTACCACGCCTTCAGTGGAATTGTTGTTTGTTAAAAATACACCAAGCAAACTATCGTCATCGGTGATAGTGGTTTTAAGTTCGCCTTCTTTAAAAACGTAAACCGAATTATTGTAATTAATTCTACCATTTTTTTCAGAGCCTCCACCACCAGAAGACGAACCACCACCAGAAGACGAACCACCACCAGCAGTTTCTTGTTGACCCGAGCCACCGCTAGAACCGCCCGATTCGCCAGACGCCCCCGATTCATTTTCGCTTTTTTCTTCATCTATCTTTATTCCGCTTATGTAGTCAGTTTTACTTTCGGTGAAATATTCATTGAAAAATTCTTGAAGTTGAGATGCTATGCCGTTGCAGTTAATTTCTTTATACATAAATATTTTTTGTAAACCGACTGCCGAAGATAGTTGCAATTTTTTAGTGTTTGATAAAACTTCTTTTGCTTCTTTATCGCTTATTAATAGTAGCGACGAATTAAGAACATCTCTATCTCGCACAAAATAATCTAGTGCTTGCATAGTTTTGTTTTCTTCAGTTAATTTTTTGCCTAAGATTATGCAACTTATATGAGATAAGCCTGTGGTTCTACCAAGCACAAACGAAAGCCTTTCTATGGCTTCGGTTATTGTGCTGGCTTTTGCACTTACAAAATCTATTTCTGCACTGCCCGACTCGTTATTGCTAGATGGAATTACTACTTGTGCCGTTAATTCGTATTCGTTTTCGTCGGTTAGGTCTATTGCCATTGTGGTTATAAGGACACGCATATTGAGTTCTGATTGAATATTTACCGATTGAGGTATTAAAATTATTGCTAAAATAATTACTATAAATTTAATTGAACGCTTAAAAAATCTATTCATCGCCAGCCACCTCACTTTGCTTTGCTGGCTTTTTTTTAATTAATAATATAAATATAGGCGTTATGCCAGCAAACGCTAACATAAACCAATTTATATACTGAGTTGCAATTACAAAGCCAAGTTCTAGATTTTGGTAAATCATCCAATCCCAAGCATAAAGTGCTATGGTTACAATAAAAGCAAGCCAAAAGTTTACTCTTTTATTAATAATTGTGGCTAATGATGTTGTTGCAAACCAAAGTAGCATTGCGGTTGTTAATATACTTGCCATATTCACAAATAGCACCAAGAACCAATCAGGTCTTCCTATGCCTAAACCAATTAATGTGTATTCGGTCATACTCGATAACCCATTATTTTGTAATCCGCCCATATGCTCATTTATTGCATAAAAGGTCATTATGCCAATAATTACGAATACTGCAGATATTATATAGGTCCATATAAATGGCTTAACACTCTTTTTATCGTCTTTAACATTGCCTGCAAAGAATAAAATAAGTACCGAGTCTAAAAACCACCCTGCATAGTCAAATATCTTTAAAAACTTAGACGGAATATCTATATCGAGTACCGGCAAAAGCCTTGAGTAGTCAGCCACCGTTACACCGAGTACTACTATAGCCAAAACACTAAATAGCATAACGTAAGAATACAACTCTGCCGACCGTGCAATATTATTGAGCCCGTTGCCAATTAATAAAACAAGCAAAAACACAAATAAAATACCAAAATAGTTCCACGGCAAGTTGTTAAAAAGTGTATTTGCAAAAAACTCGTGCAATTGCTTATATCCAATTACCGACTTAGACGCAAAAAACAAAATTGTGAATATGCAAAACAAAACCAAAACAAACTTATTTGTGTTTTCTTTTATATATTCAAAAACAGTTTTATCCCCAAGTTTTTTATACACTGCACACATAAGAAGTAATAGTAAAAAATCTATTAAAAATATCACAGCAACTGCAATATAACAATCTCTGCCAAAGTCTTGACTAAAAAACGCTGGCAACCGCTGTAATTTGAATGATATTATTAAGCAAGCAAATAAAATAATTGCTTGACGCTTACTTAATGCTTTTTTCATCGTTGCCTCACATTGTTTTTATTTGGAATACTTTTAGGTCTTGTGGTTAGAGTAGCAAGTCGACTTTTAAATATACCGTCTTTTTTATCTGTTTTTATATCTGGAGCGTATGGTGCAAAATATGGCGTTCCAAATGACTCGAAAGATATTAGGTAACTAACTAAGAATATAAATGCAATTAAAATTCCATAGAACCCAGCAACGCCACCAACTATTGTGAATAAAATTCTTAAAATTGATACTATAGACACTTGGTCTGGGACAGTAAATAGCGTTATACCGCTTACAGCAACCATAATAACCGCCGGCGGACTAATAATACCTGCCTGCACTGCTGTATCTCCAAGAACCAATGCACCTATAATACTTAACGCCATACCCGAATACTTTGGCATACGAATACTTGCTTCGTTTAATATTTCAAATAAAAACAATACAACCAAAATTTCCAAAAGTGGCGGAAAAGATAAGCCTTCAATTGAATTTTGCAAAGATATTAAAAAATCCACCGGCAAAAGTGCATAGTGAAAACTTTGCAATGCAACATAAATGCCTGGAAGCGAAATCGATATAATCATTCCAAGTAGTCTTAGTATTCTAATAAATGATGCGTGTGTGGCGTGGTCGTAATAATCGTCCCCACTTTGCAAATCTTCTAAAAATAAATATGGTATTGTTAACACAATTGGCGAGCCATCTACAATAATGGTTATTCTGCCTTCTAACATTCTAGCAACTGCAACATCAGGTTTTTCGGTGTTTCCAATTTGCTTAAATAATAAACTTTTTTTAGGTGCAATTAGCGACTCTATATAAAAGCTATCTATAATGCCATCTATTTTAATTTGCTTTAAGCGTTGTTTTACCTGCTTTAAAATAGACTTTTCTACAACCGAACTAATATAACAAATTACAACTTTGGTGTTTGTGTATTCACCAATTTTCATTTCTTCAAAACACAAGTCTTTACTTTTAAGTCTTTTTCTGATTAAGCCTATATTTGTATTTATATCTTCACTAAAGCCTTCACGTGGACCTTTTTGAACTGCCGAGGTTGGTGGTTCTTCTACCCCACGCTTTTCGTAGCCTTGGCACGGACAATAAATATAACTATTATCTTCCGTCCCAACTATATAAACAACCACAAACCCTGCAAGAATTTTATCTATTGCTTCGTTTGTGTCGGTAGACGTATCACTACCAGCAACGCCAATTGAATTAAGCAAACTATTTGTTGTTAATTCTTGCCCACTTTCAGCCGACTGAACCTTTTCAACAATTTCTTTACTTGCAATTGCCTTATCTATCATATTGTCTATAAAATATAGGTTAACATCTTTTTCACCAACTTTTATAGTTTGACACACAAAATCACTGCTATTTTTAAACTGATTAGCAAGACTTTTATCTAATGTTTTTTTTGCTGACTTTTCCATAGTTTTAGTTTGAATTAAACTAACAAAATTATGCGTAAACCAATTTTAATCATAAAAAAACAACCCTAAAAATTTTAAGGTTGTTTTTTTATTTAATTAAGCGTAAACCACGCCAAACATATCTGCAATTTGTGCACACTTTTCAGCAGTGTACTTTTCTGGATTAGCTGAATTTTCAGCCTTTAACACCTCAATTAACCATATTTGCTCATTGGCACTCAACTTGCTTTCAGAACCCTGCTTAAAGCCCAAATTTTCGCCTTTATTTATGGTGCTTGCATATATAAATTCACTAGATAGCATATTATCTGTAAATTGTTTCATTTTTGCTTTGGCTGTTTCTTCATCATCACTGAATATATATGACTTTTCGGTATCTAAAGCGTTTTTACTTGCACCAAGTAAATCTTCAACTGCATTTGTTGCACTATCTATTTCTTCGTCTGTTTTTGGAGTTTGAACAGCACCTTCTGCGGTTGTGTCGTAATCTGTAATAGAATCTACAAGTCCACTAACAGCACCAGCAGTAGCACTATCTACACCCGCCTTTTCTAGGTTGTCGCTACTAGCTAGATCTTTAAGAGCGTTTTTAGTTGTATCGTCTTTAGTTAAACCATCAAGTAGGTTTGATACATCTTTTTTGTCTAGCGATGGATTACCAGTTTCGGTAGAGTTTTTAATATCCTTAGCAATATCTGCCGAGCTCTTTAATGTTGTAAACATTGTAACAAAATTAATTTCATTATATTTTGCATCGTTGCTTATATAGTCTACTAGAGTTGATGTGTCTACGCCACTTAACAAATTAGATGTTAAAAATTTTATTGTAATGTCTTGGCTAGCACCATGCAATAGTTGGCTTCTTCTTAAATTATCCAATACCCCAGCAAAACTAATTAAATCTATTTTATCTAAAATCTCGCCTTCTTGCTGTGTGCTTAAATATGTTCGGCTCACATTTTCAAATAGGTCGCCTAAAATAACTTTTTCGGTATCCCAATTAACTTCATCGGCGGTTTTTACAATTGTAACTTCAGATTCGACACCAACAGCATCATAGCCATAAATTATGCCAACTTCAATTACGGTAGGTAAAATTTGTTTTGTAACTTTTCCTTTTGCTAGTGTTCCAACAAGTTCTTCTACACAACCTTCTTCCCCAATTGCTTTAACCAATTCATCAGTTGTGCCACTATTTAATTTTTGTGTTAAATTATATTTAGATGAAACACGAAGGGTTGAAACTAAAATCTGCAAGTCATTTTTAAGGTCGGTTGAATTATCGTTTCTTAAATTAATTAATAGGTTATCAAATGTTTTAACAAGTTTTGCGTTTAGCGTTGGTTTTTCTACTCCAACAAAAGGTTGTGGGTTACTGCCAACCCAAGCATCTGCAAGACCAGTTGTTAGTTCGGTAGCAATACCTGAAATTAATGGACTAGAAAAAACATTTTCAATTAATTCGTTTGTATTTTTTTCGTCTTCTTCACTAAAATTGTCTAAATTAACATTCTGAATTTTTAGGTATGAGTTATAACTTTTTGCAAGTACTGTGGTTTCACTTCTTAGCGTTGTTTTCTTTTTTTCAACCAGTTCCATTGTAGTTAATTTATCAAAAACTGAATTAGATAGTTTTTTGTAGCCAAGTGCGTTAAACGCTTTTAATACAAAAATATCATTATAATCATCAATTTGCTTAGTCGCCTCTGCTAAATCTATCGTTTCTTGCAAGTTATCATTATTTTCATTTGCAGTGTTAATTGTTGTTACATTTGCAAGACTAATAGATTGTTCTTGTTTTGTGGTTGGCACTTCTACAATATCCATTGTGTCCGTAACTAGGTTCATAGCACCAGCTATTGGAATTAAAATGAATAAAAATACTATAACCCCTTGCACGCCACCAATAAGAGCACCCCAAAGTCTTCGTTTTGGTCTTTCACTATTTTTGCCTAGTATTATTCTATTTGCAATCATCGCAATGAAATAGAATATTCCTTTGACTATAAAAAATAAAATAACAAAAAGAATTAAGTTTACAACTATCATTGGCAACGCTGAAACTACAGCCTTTAGTGTTGGGCTGGTTTCGAGTAAGCCAGCGACCACTGAAATTTGACTAATATACGAAACAATCGCTTCGCCTAGAGTATTAATTTTCATTCCATCTATAACTAGGTTTAAATTGCTAATATTTGCCTTTAATACCGCTGACGTTATAGTTGGCGTTAAAAATATTACCAAAATGCAAGAAACTAAGACGGTGGCTATTCTAATTGTAGACTTAATAAGCCCACGCTTTAACCCAAGCAATATTCCAATTATTAAAAATAGTGCTAGTGCACCATAAAAAACACCTTTAACCATGTTTCACCTATATTTTATAACCTGTTTTATTTTCAATTATTTGCACAAGGTCCAAAATAACTTTTTTAATATCACTGCCGTTGTTGTAATAAATAAAAGCATCTTTTGCTGGCTTTAATGGAGA
>USNN01000011.1 GCA_900556185.1 uncultured Eubacteriales bacterium | reverse complement strand
GGCAATTGCCATAGAGTATGCAAGTCATGGCTACAATTTGGCATTACACTATAACAGTGACGAAAAATCTATAACCAGCTTGATTGCGCTGCTGGCAAAATATAATGTTAAAGTTGTTGCGTATAAAGCAGATTTTGGTAGCCATACAGAAATTGACAAAATGATGTCAAAAATTGGCAAAGACTTTGGTGGGGTAGATGTACTTGTCAACAATGCTGGAAAGGACAAAAAAGGCTTAATTTTTGACGAGGACTACGATTCTATTTTAGATACGCTAAAAACCAACACGGTTGCGCCAATTTACTTAACTAAACTGGCTTTGCCTCAAATGATATCCAACCGCGAGGGGCGAATTGTAAACATTTCGTCTATTTATGCTCGCTTTGGTGGAAGTTTTGAATCGGTTTATTCGGCAAGCAAAAGTGCTTTTACTGGTTTTACATCGGCACTGGCTAGCGAACTTAGTGATGCCAATATTTTGGTAAACAACGTCGCACCGGGCGCAATTGATACAAAAATGAATGCAGATTTTAATAAAAAAGAGCAAAAAGAGTTTTTTGCGCGCAGTGGGGTAAAGAGAATGGGGAGTCCTGCTGAGGTGGCAAAAATTGTTTATTTTCTTGGTTCAAAGGACAATACTTATATCAACGGGCAGACGATTTTTGTTGATGGTGGACTAAATTTGTATTAAAATTTGAAAAAATGATAAAATAAATCGAAAATTTTATTGACAAAAAAAAAGATGTGTAGTATACTTAGCAAGTCGACTTTTAAAGGGCTACCCTGCGAAATCGTTTTGCGTGATGCGGGTGTATTTCAATGGTAGAATTTCAGCCTTCCAAGCTGACCGCGTGGGTTCGATTCCCATCACCCGCTCCAACTCTTTTATTGGCAAGGTCTTATTCCCAAATATTTGGGCAACCGCTATTTTATTGGGGTGTCGCCAAGCGGTAAGGCACGAGACTTTGACTCTCGCATTCGTTGGTTCAAATCCAGCCACCCCAGCCAACACTTTGTGCTAGCAGTCTTCCCATCTGGCGGTCGATATATTGGGGTGTCGCCAAGTGGTAAGGCATGGGACTCTGACTCCCACATTCGAGGGTTCAAATCCTTCCACCCCAGCCACATAACAATTTTTATGTGCTAGTAGCTCAGCTGGATAGAGCAACGCCCTTCTAAGGCGTGGGTCGGGGGTTCGAATCCCTCCTGGCACACCACCCACTTTAATTATGGTGGATGTAGCTCAGTTGGTTAGAGCGCTAGATTGTGGCTCTAGAGGCCGTGGGTTCGAGTCCCACCTTTCACCCCACAACTTAATAATATGATCCAGTAGCTCAGTCGGTAGAGCACAAGACTTTTAATCTTGGGGTCCCGGGTTCGAGTCCCGGTTGGATCACCATTGCGGGCATGGCGGAATTGGCAGACGCGCTAGACTTAGGATCTAGTTCCTTCGGAGTGGGAGTTCAAGTCTCTTTGCCCGCACCACACAAGACTCAGCTGAGCCATGAAGAATATTCATGAACCAACTGAGTCTCTTTCTTTTTATAAATCAACAAAAATCAGTCGGTTAAAACTAACCAACTGATTTTATTTTAAATAAAAAATTTTAAAATTTTACTCTTGAGTTAAAACATCTCTAAAGTATTCATCAAAGCAGTCTTCACCATTATATTTTTGCAGTATTTGAGGTTTTAGTTGTTTCTTAAGTTTGTTATACTCTTTTTCTTTGTTGCCGTTTCCCAGCATAAATAATTCTGCAATTTTATTTCCCGGCGAAACCTGTATTGCTCTATTTAGCATTTTTGAGCCAATTTTTTGATACTTTATATATTGCTCTTTATCATCGTCCTCAAAAAAGAAATCCGGAAACAATGTCATCATATAACCAAGATGACTCAACACATAATCTTCTTTTATGTCGTTTTCTTCAATGGCATTTCCAATTTCAACTAAAATAGATTTAGCTTTATTACAAGTAGGTTCTGAGAGTCCAATTCGATAACCTTCACTCAACACATACCAACATTCAAAAGTCAATCTAACAAAGACCTCCCCATTGCCTTTATTTTCTTTCCATTTTTCATAAAGTTGATTTATAACTGTCAAAAATTCGCCCTTATTCTCCAATTCCGCTATTTTAATACACTCTATCTTATCCATATTGTCTCCTGAAATTTAACACCAATTGCAATACTCCACAAATTTACCATAACCACTCCCTTATCTTTCCAAAACAGGTTGAGTTGGTCTATACACAATAGGACCTTCTTTTGTAGAAACCGCAATTGAGTGAATATCGTCGCCAAACATTTCTTTAAAAAATTTGTATTTAGGTAGTCTTTCATGCCACGAGTATGATAGTTGCATTTGACCGCCATCACACAAGTGCTTTTCCAATTGTTTTACCATATTAAAAAATTTAGACTTACCACTTCCCCTTTCGTCTGTCCACGCATTTACATAGTCACTTATATTAGATAAAAGTATTAAGTTATATTTATCATCTGGCTTCAACTTGCCATTTAACTTTTGTATATCACTTTCAATAAAAGAGTAATTATATTCAGAGTTTAAGGCTTGCTTTAATTTATTAAATGATTCTTCATTTCTTAAATAGGCGCATTTTTTACCATAACCATTTGTCTTTTTATTTATTTTATGAATATAGTTATCAAAGCCCTCTAGATATAAATTATCTAAAACATATTTAGTTTCTTCATTCAAATTATTTCTAATCTTTTTATAAACTTTAAAACTTAAAATATCTTCATCTTCAACTATATACTTTTGAACTTCTGCAAAAGACATAGTTTTCACAATACCACGCTTAACATCAAAAATATATTTAGCTAGTGGATTTATATCTACAAGAGTCACATCTTTAGCACCATTCAGCAATGAATACAACACTTGGTCGCCCGAACTACCCACAGTCAAAACCCTACCATTATCTAATTTAAACCTATTAAAATAGTTATTTAATGCCTCATTAGAAAATAAGTAGGCATACTCAAAGCCACTAAACTTAGCATCATTGTCATACTTTAAATTCTTATTGTTTTCGGCCTTATTTTGCATATATAGCATATGCTTTAATATCTTTTCAACTTGTTCATCTAATTTTTCGGTTTGTTCCATATACACCTCTAAATTAATTTTACAATAACTTTTATATTTTTGCAATAAAATTAGCAATTTAAAGCACCGCTATTGACAATGGTTTTATTATTTGTTATCCTTTAATTAAATTGAAGGGGGTTACTATGAAAAGATATTTTATTTTAAACACTAACTTAAAACCATTAGTAAGATTTAACGAAACCAAAACTGGTGTAGATTCTATTGAAGAATTTAGTTATGGTGAATGGACCGATGCAGACAACGCCTACAAAAGCCTAATTGACCAAGCAAAAAGATTTAACATTGTTAATTCTATCGGCAAAGAAGTTCCTAAAGACATAGTAGATGAAATTATTGCCGATTACATTTCAAACGAAAACGACCGCTAATATTTCACAAACATTTCACCTTAAAAGTCTTTTATTTTAATTAATTATGTGATATACTAAGTATAGTAAGATGAAAATTTTACCAAACATTTTTAGATTTTGTATTTAGAAAAGAGTCCTAACATTTAGGACTCTTTTCTTTTTTATAATAATATACAGATTATTCCACCCTTACCTTCGTTTGTTATCTTTGCAACCGTTTTTCTTAGTTTCATTTCGGCTTCTTGTGGGAAAGTGTTTAATTTAGCCATAATTGAATCGTGTGCTATATCTGCCATGGTTTTACCAAATATATTAGTATTCCATATTTCATTGCTATCCACCACTGGCTCGCCATTTTCGTTATTTGTAATTAGCATACCGCCACCCATCGCTGGGGTCACTTCGGTTTCAACATCAACCTTCATTATGTGCAAACTTGTTGCTTTCGCTTTAAGTTTTAAACTATCTGCACCGTTTTTCTTAACCACAATTGGGTCTAATAGTTCCATCTCATCCACAGGTGGCACAACCACACCATATCCCGTTTCCGTAGCCTTATCTAGGGCAAGTTTAAGTTTATCGTATTCAGACTTTGCTTTAGAAGCACCAACTATATAATCTAATAAGTCGTGGTCGTTTGTTATATCTGCCCCAGCAACATCGGTTAATGTTTTAAAGAACAATGTATTTTCTAAGTTTATATCAAACTCCATTTCACCAGTGCCTAAATTTCTATTTTTTAGGCTTGGGTTTAATATTCCCGTTCCATCATTAAATAATTTTTCGTAAACACTTGATTCTGCCATCTTTTCAATATTAACTTTATTAATATCCGCTAGTAGTCTTACTATAATATCGTTCGCTTCGTCTAAGCCTTTTGCCCAATCTGGCAAATTAAATTCAATTTTTTGCACTGGGAACTCGTATAATAGTTTTTCAAATATTTCAACAAAGTCTTTTTCTTTAATTTCCAATATGTCCTTAACAAGCACAGTGACCTTATACTTATCTTCCATTGCCTTTTTTAATTTTAATGTAGCATCAGCGCCTGGGGTTATGGTGTTTAATAAAATAACAAATGGCTTACCTAATTCTTTAAGTTCCTTAACAGTTCTTTCCTCGGCTTGAACGTAGGCTTTTCTATCAATATCGGTAATAGTGCCATCTGTTGTAACAAGCACCCCCACCGTGCTATGGTCTTTTATTACCTTTGTTGTTCCTATTTCACTTGCCTTTGCAAAGTCTATTGGCTTATCCGCCCAAGGAGTTTTTACTTTTCTAGGATTACCCTTTTCATCAAAAGAACCAACCGCCCCATCTATCATATAACCGACACAATCAACAAGTCTAATATTTGCCTTAGTTTTATCTATAGCCACACTTACTGGATTATTTGGCACAAACCTTGGTTCCATTGTCATTATTTGTTTTCCAGAACCCGATTGAGGCAATTCGTCTATCATTCTTGCCTTATTTGTGTTATTTTCTAAATTAGGCAAAACCATTTGTTCCATAAATTTTGTTATAAATGTAGATTTACCAGTTCTTACCGGTCCAACTACGCCAACATATATATTTCCATTCGTTCGCTCAGCAATTTGTTCGTAAATGTTCATAATCATTCTCCTTATAGTTAAAAGATATTCGCAGTTTAGAATAATTATGAATAAAAAAACCAAAAGATAATATCTTCTGGTTTATTTTGATTTCATATTCTTTTTTGTGCTTTTAATTAAACTAACTTTACTTTCTTTTCCAAACAAAAGCCTTTCTATATTACCCCTATGTGCGTACCATGTTAATAAGAACACGCAAAACAACAATACACAAATAACTTTGCTTTCATGCAATGGTAATGTGCTTTTTACTTTTATGCCTTCCCACACAGTTAGCACCGTCACACAAATAAATGATGCCACCGAGCCATATTGGAACAATAGCCAACTAATTGTTGCCACAACGACAACAATTAATGTAACTAATGGGTCACAAGCAAAAAAGAACCCAAGCATAGTTGCTATTCCCTTTCCACCCTTAAACTTATACACAACTGGATAAACGTGACCAACAATTACGCTAAGCCCAGATATATATAACATTATTGGCTGACTAGAAAAAATTAAGCTTGTAACAAAAGCTGGAACAAAACCCTTTAGCATATCTAAAAATAGGTTTATAAGACCAATTTTTAAACCAAAATTTCTTAGCATATTGGTGCTACCTGGGTTTCCGCTTCCTAATTTTGTTATATCATTATGCTTAATACCACTAATAATTCTTGCAAAACTAATATTTCCAAACAAGTAACTTATTATAATAACTAATAATATTTGCCACCAAACCACTTCACGCCCTCCTATCTTATATCTTGGTTATCCAGTTTGTTTTTGATAACCATTTCCACTGGAGTACCCGAAAAGTCTACACTAGACCTTATTGAGTTTTCTAGATATTTTGTGTAACTATCGGTCATTAGAGTACTATCATTAACAAAAATAACAAATGTAGGTGGGCAAACTTGTGCTTGGGTTGCATAATAAATTTTCAACCTTTTGCCATTCTTGCTTGGTGGTGGAGTGCTAATAACTGCATCTTCAATAATATCGTTCACATCTCTAGTTTTTATACGTCTTGTGTTATTTTCGTAAACAACATCTACCGCTTCCATAAGTTTTTCCATTCTTTTGCCTGTTAATGCAGATAAAAATACTGGCTTAAAGTAACTCATAAATGCAAGTTCAGTCTTTAACTTGTTTTCTATCTTTTTCATAGAATTGGTATCTTTTTCAATTTTATCCCACTTGTTCATGACTATAACAGTTGGTTTTTTCTGCTCGTGAACTAAGCCCGCGATTTTTACGTCTTGCTCACTTATTTCTTCACTAACATCCATAACAACAACTACAACATCCGCTCGACGAATACTATCTAGAGTTCTAAAAATTGAATACCTTTCTACTGTTTCATCTTCAATGGATCGTTTCCTTCGCATACCAGCAGTATCTATTAGAATGTATTTTTTCTTGTTGCACTTAAATGGTATATCTACACTATCTCTTGTAGTGCCTGAAATGTTAGAAACTATTACACGTTGCTCGCCAACTAATCTATTAATTATGCTAGACTTACCAGTGTTTGGCTTACCAACAATGGCAATTTTTAATTCGCCAGAGTCCGTTTCTTCGGTTGCCTCCAATTTCAAGTGGTCCACAATTTTATCTAGTAAGTCACCCAAGCCCTTAGCCTGTTCACCAGAAACTGGAATTGGTTCACCAATGCCAAGTTCGTAAAAATCGTATAAGTTATCGGTGTCAAAGGTATCATACTTATTTACAACTAGCAAAACATCCTTGCCACTCTTTCTTAATTTTTCAGCTATAATGTGGTCTGAGTGAACAACACCTTCTTTTCCGTCAACAAAGAACAAAATTAGGTCGGCTAGGTCTATTGCAATATCCACCTGCTTATTAATGTGATATGTAAAGTCGTCATCTTTATCAAACTGAACACCGCCAGTATCCACAAGAGTAAATTGCTTTCCGCACCACTCTACATCTCTATAAATTCTATCTCGGGTAACACCTGGGGTGTCGTCTACTATTGAAACTTTCTTTCCTACTATTCTATTGAAAAAGGTAGATTTGCCAGTATTTGGCCTACCCACAATTGCTACTAGTGGCTTCATAAATATTCTCCTTATTGTATTTTCTTATTATACAAAAAAAGTTTCAATAAATCAAGTGAAACTAAATATTCTAGTAGTTTAAACAAAATAAATATCCCCAAAGTTTTCGCTTCGGGGAAATTAGTTAATTCATTAAACTTCGGTTTTATTTTTTCTTTTAAATAGTCCGCCAAATAATTCCGAGAAAAATCTGCCTGTTTTTTGTCGTGCCGTTGGACTAATTAACATAATTAAACCAAACACTAAAAGCACACCACCAACACCAATTAAAACTATCCACAAAGTGGATAAACCCGCCTTTGTTTGGGTGGTTTTAGTTTGCCCTACAAGACCAGTTTCTAGTGTTCCACCCGTGGATACTGTGGTATCTATATCTTTTAAACTTTCCTTGCTTGCACCTTGAGTACCAAATAGAACAACATCCAAAGTTTTCGCTAGTGGTTCACAAGATTTTAATACAAGTGATTTTTCAATTGTGTTAGTACCAAACTCAAATAGCATTGCTTTTGAATATAATTGTTGATTGTAGTTACCTTTACCTATATAAATATCTTTAATAAGCCCTGGGTACACTTCATCCGCATACGCTTTAATGGTTAAAGCAAATTCTTTATTTACTGCAGAGTTTTGGTTTGCACTACCAACAACCATTCTAACTTTACTCATGGTTACGCCATCCACTTCGGTTATGTATTCTTTTCTTGGGGTTGCATCTCTATGAACATCAAAAAGAGCATCTAACCCATTTTCTAATAAAGTTGTTGCAGTTGGTAAACTTCTTTGATAAGCCCCGCTATCGTGTGGCAAGTGTAAATTTTCGCTATAGTATACTTCTATACCCAATTTTTCAAATGCTTCTTTAAACTTTTTACCAACATCGTGTATTCCACCCTTGCCGTATATACTATCTGTGCCATCGGCATCATCATAACATTCATCATTATGGGTGTGATAAATACCAATTTTTTTAGAATTGGCTGCAGACACCGATTGCAAATCTGTTTCCGCCTTTTTTATGTTAAAAACTGGCATTTTTACATTTTCTACGAACTTGGCTTTACCAGTTTTTTCTTCGCCATCTACCGATTCAATTACATATCTTTTGTTATCGGCACTAATATACTCGTCACCAACGTAAACATTATCACCCTTCAAAAACAAAACATCATTAGTTTCACTGTTATAAACAGTGTAATACTCTAAATCTTCTTCTGATGCATTCGATTGCATTGAAGCAACTGTGCCTACAGAAAAGCAAATAACAAATAAAAAAGCGACTAAACTTACTACTATTTTTTTAATTTTCATGATTTTTATCTCCTGTATTTACATCTTCTATTTCTTCCAACTCATTATCTTGGTGAGATAAATTATCTGTATTTACAAAACTACCCGTTTCGTAGTTATATGCTTTTTCTTGCTTACCAACTGCAATTTCTGCGGTTTTGCCAATAAGTTCTGTTAGCCCAACCGAAATTAAAATACTTAAAATTATTGTATCAAAAGCAGTGCTAGCACCAAGTGCTAAAACCGCATCGGTAGCACCAACGCTAATATTGTAAATATACACAGCAACGCTTGCTAGAGTTATACCAAACACCGAACAAACAAATGCGTTTCTTCGGCTTCTGCCAAGTGCATAAGCTATTAGTCCTGCAACCACGCCATATAAATATGTGTTATCTATAACAATACTTTCGGGTGTTTCGCTTGGCAAGAATATTTCTAAAAGTAGTATAGCCGATACCGTTAAAACCGTGCCTACTAACGCCCTTAGTAAATCTGTGCTCCAACCCGCTCTTATAAGCAAGTATATACACAAGCCAAACGGAATTAAAAAACCGCCTATAGAAAAACTGAAATTTTTTGTTATGTGAATTGGTGGAATTATAAGCCCTATAACTATTGACACCAAAATTATTAAAGCCCACCTATCACTAAGTCGCATTTTATCTAAAAATTTTTGTCCTGCACCAAACATTACTAAGATAATTAGTGCCGTAACAATCCAAATACTTAATTGCATACGCCCTCCATTTGTCTTAGTTTATATTTATTTTCAATTTTTATTCAATAACACTTAATGCTTTTTTATTGTTTATACTTTTATACTTTATAACTTTTGAAAATCCTATTATTAAAGCAACGAATACAAGTAACATAATGAACCCAAGCAAAATATTAAATCTTGCAAAAGTATAAAACACAAAAGATGATAAATACGCTACCATCATTTGCAAAAAGAACATTTTAAGCATAAACTTTTTACCAAACTCACAACTAGCGCACCTAAGTGCTGGAATACAAGGCGAATATAATGTAACAAAAATAATAAAAGTTAACCCTTGCAACACAGTTAAACTATTCACCGAGCCAAATAACCCAATGGCTGTAATTATATTTTCTTTTGCAAGCAACCCAACAATAATAGAAAGCACCACATCGCTTCTGTTTAACCCAAGTGGATACAATAAGTAGGCTAAATATTCACTAACAAGTTCTAAAATTGATTTATTACCGCTAAAAAATTCAAAATTTATAGACACATTTAATAGTATCCACATTATAGACGTGCTAATTAAAACCGTGAAAAACACCTTTTTAAACATATCTAAAACTAGCACTATAGATTCAGATACCGCTGTTTTAATAGACGGCAATGTAAGCCGTGGAATTTCTGCTATAAAATACTCGCTTTCAGATGGTTCTTTATTAATTTTTAAATACATTATTCCAATCATAAATGCAATTATATACACAGCCCCAACCACCACAATTCCAAGTCCGCCTAAAATTACCTGTGTAATTAAAATTAGTATTGGCAGTTTAGCTGAGCACCCAACGTATGGCAGAAAACTTGCCGTTTGCTTTCTTGCGTTTTTAGAGCCAATATTGCGAGTGGTTAGCATAGCCGAAGTTGTGCACCCCACCCCCATAATTAAACTAAAAACACTTTTACCGTTCATACCAAGACGCTCAAACCCATAGTTAAACAAACTAGCGACTCTTGGCAAATACCCAATTTCTTCTAATATAAACAACAAACTAAGCATAAGTGCAAGTTGTGGCAAATACACAACAACTGTTCCAATCGCTCCAATAATAACACTAGCCCAAAAACTTTCTATGATTTTTAAATTGTATTTTAACAAAAACTCGCTAACAAAATTCCCACCAATAACCAAATACTTTTCCACAAACGCAGATAATCCATTGCCAATTTTTCCATATGAAACAACAATAACTAATGCAAAGACAATAAAAAATATAATTTTGCCGACAATTGGATGCAACAAAAACTTATCTAGCACCACTTGAGATTTTTCATCCGTTGGGAATAAACTTAAAAGTTTGTCTATATCCACATACCTGTTTATATTATTTATCATGGTGTTGGTTAAAAAGTCTATTAGTTCATTGTTTCTTTTTCTTGCATCTGTCTGAATTATTGGAACGCCTAAAACGTTTGTTGCCTTACTTAAAGTGTTGTCGTCTAACTTTTTGCCCATTTTGTTAACTACGACAATTACCTTTCTGTGTTGCTTTATTAGTTCATTCAATAAAAGCATATTCTTTTTAATATCAACAGACGAGCCTCCATAAATTATTTTGTCATTAGGGTGGTTTTCAATATATTGTTTGGTGACAACCTCATCGTCACTAATACTAGAAAAAGAATATATTCCCGGCAAGTCTACAAATTCAATTTCTTTGCCATTAATGTTTGCAACCCTTATTTTTTCTTTTACAGTTACACCACTATAGTTTGCGGTTTTTTCTTTAGATTTTGTTAATGTGTTAAATAGCGTAGTCTTCCCCGTATTAGGGTTACCAACAATTATATATCTATCTCTCATTTTTCACTTCCTTAACCAAAATGCTGTTAGCAAGTATTCTATTCACACAAAACTTAGAACCAAGTATTCTAACCACACGGTCGCCATATTTATTTACAGAAACAATTTCAATTTTGACACCCTTTAAAAATCCATACGCCTTTAAAAGGTTTTCACTCTTTTTATCTACTGCCCCATCATAGTAATACAATTTATTTGTTTCCACCTGTAACAAATTCATATTTCACCTCAATTAAGGTTATGAAAAATGTTTATATTATAGACTAAAAATAAAAATTGAATAATTTAATTTTACGCTAATTAATATTAAAATAATGACAGATTATTGATTGTTTAAACGCAAATCAAGCCTTTATTTGCCATTTTTCGGCAAAATTACACTCGCTTGATAGTTTTATCATCCGCCATACACCCATCTGTGTTGAGCTTGAAAATTTTTCACGTTAACACAAAAATTCAATATAAAATAATAAAACCTAATTAGATTATTACATCCAATTAGGTTAAATTTTTTTATTATTAATTTTGTTTACCAGATAATTTTTGAACAAATTCTTGGAAAGTTGAAAAGTCTTCAAACTGTTTATACACACTTGCAAATCTTACGTAGGCAACTTGGTCTAATTCCTTAAGTGCCTCCATTACAAATTCACCAATCTGCTTAGTTTCAATTTCTTGCTTATCGGTTGCCATAATTTTCTTTTCAATTTCACTAGCAGTAGCTTCTATTGTACTTATTGATACTGGTCTTTTTTCAAGAGCCTTTATCATACCACTCACAATCTTTTCTCGCCTAAATGGTTCCCTATCACCATTCTTTTTTATAACTAGTAGTGGCGTTCTTTCTATTTCTTCATAGGTTGTAAACCTTTTGCCACACTTTAAACATTCCCTTCGCCTTCTTATTGCATTTTGGTCTTCAATAAATCTGCTATCTGTAACCTTATTATCTTGACTTCCACAAAAACAACATTTCATAAATTTCTTTCCTTTTTCGTTTGTAAATTAATTTTATCAAAAATTAATCAATTATTCAACTAAATTTAATAAATTAAACTTTATGAAAAACTTTTGGTGTGTAATAAAATTCACCTTTTACCACACCTTCTTGCTTCTTTTCGTCTAGGTCAACCAAAATAACATTCTCACCAATTTTTGTGATTGATGAAAATGGTATTTCCATATACTCAGGTTTTTTAAAACCTTTTGTTGGTTTTGGTACTCTAAGCGCCACCACTTTTAGGTTTATTTCATCTATTATTAAGTCTTCAGCAAAGCCCAATTTTTTGCCATCTGAAACCCTTACAATCTCTTTAGTCTTTAATAGTGCAAAATTCATACTATTCCCCACTAAAATATAAAATATTCTGTATACTTTTAAGCCCGTTTGCCGACAATAAATAAAAATATTAAAAGGAGAGCAAAATGGCAAACATAGTTAAAATTTGCGGTATAGACACAAACACCCTTCCTAAAGTTTCAAATAAAGAAATGATTGAAGTCTTACGCCGTACAAAAGCGGGCGACAACAATGCTAGAGAACAGTGTATATTTTATAATATGCGATTAGTGTTGTCATTAGTACAAAGGTTTAACACAACCAGAGAACTAACCGACGACTTGTTTCAAGTGGGAATGGTTGGACTAATTAAAGCCATAGACAATTTTAATGTGGACCTTGGCGTTCAATTTTCTACTTATGCAGTGCCAATGATTATTGGCGAAATAAAGCGATTTAAAAACGACCGTACCAGCATTAAAATTAGTAGATCAACAAGAGATATTGCCTATAGAGCATTAAAAGCAAAAGAAGAATTAGAAACTAATAGTTCAAACGACACAAAAGTTAGCGATATTGCAAAAGCCATAAACGAACCCGTTGAAGCCGTAACCGAAGCTTTGCAATCTATTTTAGACCCCGTTTCTATTTTTGATACCGTTTATAGCGACGGCGAAGACAGTTTAATGCTACTAGACCAAATTAAAGACCCAACAACCAGCGAAGATAAATGGATAGAAAAAACCGTTTTAAAGTCTACAATAAACCAACTATCTAAAAAAGAACAGGATATTTTAAAACTAAGATATTATATAGGCAAAACTCAAACCGAAATATCTTCAGAAATTGGCATAAGCCAAGCACAAGTTTCAAGACTAGAGAAAAACGCACTAAAGGTGTTAGAAAAAGAACTGATTTAAGTTGCCATTATCTCACACTTTAATTTTTGCAAAACCTTCTTTTCTATTCTAGATATATAACTTTGAGATATATTTAACGACTTTGCTACTTCTTTTTGGGTGTATTCTTTACCATAATTATTTAACCCATACCTTAGTTTCATAATTAATTTTTCTCTTTTATTTAAGTTTTCAATGAGAGTGTTCAGATTAGAGCACTCCATTTTCTGTTCTACACTTTTATATAAATTATCACCGTCCGACCCAATAATGTCAGCTAGTATTAACTCATTACCATCTTTATCTGTGCTAAGCGGGTCATCTAAACTCACTTCTGCTTTAATTTTGCTAGTTTTTCGCATATACATTAGTATTTCATTTTCAATACACCTAGACGCATAAGTCGCAAACTTTATATTTTTATCGCCATCAAATGATGTGCTTGCCTTTATAAGCCCTATTGTACCAATACCAGTTAAGTCGTCTACATTTAATCCCGTTGACGTAAACTTTTGGGCTATATATACAACAAGCCTTAAATTCTTTTCTATTAATTCTTTTTTAGCCGAAGTGTCGCCATTTTTAATTCTATCAACCACCAATTGTTCTTCTTTCGAAGATAGTTTTTCTGGCAACAACGCCCCACCATTTGTTATATAATAACAAGATTGCTTTCCTAGTATACAATTTAAGATTTTTTGAATAAACTTTTTCATATTAACTCTCCTAACAAACTTTAATATGTAACAATCCATCGTACATCTTAAAATCTCTATCCGTTATGCCTAGCACTGCATTAACCCGTTTTACTTGACCACCTATTTTTACAAATACTTTATTAGGTTCAATTATAGGCAGGCCTTGAGTGTGCCCATTTAGCGTGGTATAAGCAAGCCTTCGCATTGCTTTGGTGTTTAATAGTTTACCCATTTTACTTTCTAGCATTGTTTTATTTATTATTAAAACCGGCAAACCTGTTTTTTCGGTATCGTAGAGCATATTGCCACTATCTAAAAGCATTTTAGAGTTTATTACCTTTCCATCAATATCTATAGTTGTATCATACACAAAATCTAGCACTTCTTTTTTTCGATACACCGCCTTGCATAAAATCATTATAAACAATCCAAGACCTAAAATTACCAAGTCTAACACAACTAAAAATGTATAATAAGTAAACATTGTTGGTCTGACTATTTTAAAGAATACCATTTGGAATAAGTAACTAAAACCAAACCACAATAAAATGTATGCAAGCGAAACCAATTCAAGTATAAAAAACTTGAATTTTTTATTTGGGTTAAACACCACGATATTTGTGGTAGAAAACAACGCAACATAAATAATTAGGCTATTTATTCGACTAAGCCCAATTAAACCAACCACATTAAGCAGCACCCCATCTAGTATAGACAATATAATTAATTTATACTTTATTGGGTATTCATTTAGTGTTGCCGAAACCAAATTTAATAAAAGTAAACACATTAAAATGTTAAAAAATAAATTTAATAAAACTAATATCCACATAAAAAAATTATACAATAGTTGAAGTCAACTATTGTATAACTATTTTGTTTAAATATTGGTATATTTGTCTTATTTTCTAAATCGTCTTAAAAATGGTGGAATATGTGCATCATCAACACTTATTCTAGAAGATTGCAAACCACCATTAATTGGCTTAACATCATTCACTCTTGCATCATTAGATGGCTCAGGAGAAATTGGTCTATATTCTGGTTGTCCTTCTTGACGACTTGCTGAATCATCACCAAACATCTTTAAGCCAGATTGGTCAACTGGTTTTTCTTCGGCTTTTGGTGCGTTATTTAAACTATTTATATCCATTGGTTTATATAGTTTATCTATTAAATTTTTATTAGTGCCAGAAATTTCAGCCTTTTTGATTAAGTTCTCAAAATTGCTGTTTTTGAAGCCAGTTGCTATAATGGTAATTAATAATCTATCATTATATCTTTCATCTATGGTTGCACCAAAAATGGTGTTAGCACTTTCATCTACCGCTTGTTTAATTAATTGAACAGCATCATTAACTTCATCTAGAGTTAAATCAAACCCACCCGTAATGTTTATAATTACCGCTTGAGCACCTTCAATTGTGGTTTCTAGTAATGGGCTTGCAACTGCCATACGAACCGCTTCAAGGTTACGGTTTTCACCTTTACCTTCGCCAATACCCATATGCGCTAAGCCCCTATTTCTCATAACCGTTCTAACATCGGCAAAGTCTAGGTTTATTAGTGATGGGGTTGCAATTAGGTCTGAAATACCTTGTATACCTTGACGCAATACATCATCGGCATATTTAAAGGCTTCTACTAGTGGAGTTCCCTTTGGAACTACCTTTAATAATTTATCATTAGGAATGACCACAAGAGTGTCTACACACCTTGCTAGATTTGCTATACCCATTTCAGCGTTTTCCATTCTTCTTCTACCTTCAAAGTTAAATGGTTTTGTAACTACTGCAATGGTTAATATTCCCATTTCTTTTGCGATGCTTGCAACTACTGGCGCAGCACCCGTGCCTGTTCCACCACCCATACCAGCGGTAATAAACACAAGGTCAGCACCTTTAAGTTTGTCTGCTATATCAGCCTTGCTTTCTTCGGCTGCTTTTCGCCCAATCTCTGGGTCGGCACCTGCACCAAGACCTCTAGTTAGCTTCTCGCCTATTTGTATTTTTTCTTTCGCCTCACTCATCTGCAACGCTTGCTTATCTGTGTTAATTGCAATAAATTGTGCACTTTTTATATTGGAGGCAATCATTCGGTTGACAGCGTTATTACCGCCACCACCAACGCCAATTACTTTAATTTGACAAATTGGTGAATAATCCATTTCCATAAATTTATCTCCTATTAATTACTCAAAAATGTTGAAATTAAGCCTTGTTCTATATCTAATGCCAAATCCAAAACGCCAAGAGCTGTTGAAAAATGAGGTCTATTTAACGCTGGAACAGGTGGAGCAATTATCTCCACTTTTCTACCAAGCCTTTTAGACAAATAATCTCTAGCACCTTTTATGTAACTTAGTCCACCACCAGTTAGATATACTGGAATGTAGTCTGGAAAATCATATTCGCATCTATTAAAGCATTTCAATATAAAACTTGCTATCAAGTCTATTCTTTCGCCTACTATCTCGTTAGTTGTTTTAGCTGAAAATGGAATCATATAATCTTTCCCTGCAATTTCATAAAAGTCCGATTCATCAGCAAGCAAACTCAAAACCACTTTTCTCTTTAAACTTTCCGCCTGATAGAAACTAATTTTCAAGCATTGCGATAAGTCGCCAGTGATATGACCACCACCCATAGAAAATGAGTTTAAAAACAATTGACCATCACCACGAACCAACATAACGCTAGTTGAAATATGACCACAGTCCACTAAAAGAGCGTATCTATCACGAACTTCTGGTTCAAATAAGAATAAACTTTCTGCAAGCGTGCTAGAAATATATTTTGTAGAACGAATACCAAGTTCGCCTAAAATAGATTCAACGAAATCCAAAAAGTTATTTTCAGCAAGTGAATAAGAAATATATCCACCAAGACGGCTAGACACAACGCCACGAGGGTCAATTATTCTTCTATTATCGTCTAGAGTGAAATATATTGGAGTGTTATTTATAACGGTATGTGTAGGATTTTTCTTGAAAGTGTTTCCAGCAAAAAATAACTCATTTATATCTGAGTCGGTAATTTTTTTAGACCTTGGAAAACTAATACTAGACTCTAAACATGCTACTGTTACAAACTCTCCTGGCACACCTACATATAACTTTGTAACCCTTGTTCTTGCAGTGGTTTCTGCGTTATTGATAGCAAGACCAACAGCAAGTTTAACCTTTTCAGGTTCTAGAAACTTACCCTCATAAAAACCAGCATATTCAATTTCGCCAGTACCCTTAATATTAAAGGTGTTATTTACCCCTCTTTCTGCTATTAATACGGTTACTTTAGATGAACCAAAATCTAGGATTGCGACTTCTTTTTTAATCATTTTCTACTCCTAAAAAAATGGTATAATTCCATTTATATATTAATTATAAAAATTTTCATTCTGCTTGTCAAACGAATAATAACAATTGATTTTTATTTGAAAAATAAAGGGCTAGCAACACTATGCCAGCCTTAATTTATTTTTTAACGGCGTAAACAACTCCATCAGTGCAATTCACCGCACTATACTCAGATGAATCTAGTTCTTGAGTCGCCGAAAATACCTTGTATATATTTTCCTTTAAATTATTATCCCCAATTATTTCACTTGTTAAACCTGAATCGGTGTAAACAATTTTAAACCTTACTCTTTCTAGTTCTTTAACATAACTCACTTCAATTGATTGAATCATTTTTAGGTCGCTTATTGCAAGCGTTGGGTTTGTTTTGTCACTATGAACCACGCCCCTATATATTGCATCCACATAACCACATATAACTTCGTTATCAACAAAACCACTCTTTTTGTATGCGGTTAAATTAAATCCAAAACTTTCTGCAATTATTACTTTCATCATAATAGAACACATACTTAGTTTGATTATCAATCTTCCACATATTACACACATCCTGTTGCATAGCAACCAAT
>USNN01000010.1 GCA_900556185.1 uncultured Eubacteriales bacterium | reverse complement strand
TTACAGGGCAGGTTTTAATAAAAAGCAACTTGCTGAAATTGCAGATAAAATTACACTCATAGACGGACTTGAAGAAACATTGAAAGCACTTAAAGATGAAGGCTACTCTATTCATATTGTAAGTGGCAATATAACCCCAGTAGTGGCTAGAGTGCTTGGCAAAAACTTGAAGTATTTTGATTCTATTAACGCAAATGGAATGTTTTTTAACAGTGATGGCGTTTGCGATTATATTCGTGGAACTAATTACGACTTTGAAGGGAAGGCAAGGTTTATTAATGAATATAAGAATCAAACAAAGTCTAAAGCAGTCGACCTTGTGTTTGTTGGTAATGGCAGTAATGATGAATGGGCACATCAATCTGGATGCAAAACCATTTGTATAAATCCAGATGATGCCGATTATTTTGACACAACCAAGTGGCATACCGTGTTACAGAATGTGGATAATTTAACTGATATACTACCTATATTAGGGCTACAATCACAACAAGAACAACAATAATAAAAACATCTTACCAATGGTAAGGTGTTTTTATGTTTTACATTAATTTGGTTGGCGTATTCGTTGACACGAAAGTGTTTGTTAATTATAATTAATTTATAAGGAAAACGGAGAACGTATGGAACACATTATTGATATTAAAAATTTACACAAGTCATTCGGAGATGTTAAAGCGGTTAATGACTTATCTTTTCATGTAAAAAAGGGTGAACTATTTGCGTTTTTAGGCGTGAATGGGGCAGGTAAGAGTACTACCATCTCAATTATGTGTGGCAGTTTAAGAAAAGATAGTGGCGAAGTTATTATTGATGGAAAAAATATAGAAACCGACCAAATGCAAATAAATAAAGAACTAGGCGTAGTTTTTCAAAACTCGGTGCTAGACGGCTCTCTAAGTGTTTTAGATAACTTATACACAAGAGCAAGTTTGTATGGAATATTTGGTGAAGACGCAAAAAAGCGAGTAACTGAGTTGTCTAAATTATTAGATTTTGAAAACATATTAAATAGACCAGTGGGCAAGTTGTCTGGTGGGCAACGAAGAAGAATTGATGTGGCAAGAGCGTTGTTGCATCACCCTAAAATTTTAATATTAGACGAGCCAACCACTGGGTTAGACCCACAAACAAGAAAGCTAGTGTGGAGAGTTGTTGAGTCTTTAAGAAAGACTGAAGGTATGACTGTGTTTTTAACAACTCACTATATGGAAGAAGCACAAGATGCTGACTATGTAATTATATTAGACGCTGGTAAAATTTCGGCTGAAGGCACACCAATTGAACTTAAAAACAAATACACGGGCGACTTTATAACTTTGTATAACACACCAGAAGATGTTGTGAAAAAACTGGGCGTGGCGTATGAAGTGAAAAAAGATTGCATAAAAATTGAAGTGAAAAATTGTATGGAAGCACGAGATATTGTTATAAACAATCCAGATGTGTTTACTGATTTTGAGTTGGTTAAAGGCAAAATGGATGATGTGTTCTTGGCGGTAACAGGCAAAAGATTAAATGGAGAGAATTAATATGAAGACATATTTTTCACTAACAAAAAGAAACATTAAAATGTTTTTTAAAGATAAGGGTATGTTTTTTACATCGCTTATAACCCCAATTATTTTACTTATTTTATACGCTACTTTTTTAGCGAAGGTATATAAAGATTCTTTTGCAAGCAGTATGCCAGATGGTTTTAGTGTTTCTGAAAAACTTATTAACGGAACGGTTGCTGGCGAATTGTTTTCATCTTTGCTCGCGGTGTCTTGCATAACGGTTGCATTTTGTGCGAATATGCTAATGGTGCAAGATAAAGTTACGGGTGCTAGAAAAGACTTTGATGTAACGCCAGTTAAAAAATCTACATTATATTTATCTTATTATTCAGCGACTTTAGTAACCACACTTTTGATTAGTGTTGTGGCAACATTACTTTCGTTTGTGTATGTTGCAACTAAAGGCTGGTTTTTATCTGGTGTGGATGTTTTACTAATTTTTGTGGATGTGTTTTTGCTTTCTATGTTTGGCACGGCATTATCTTCGTTTATTAATAGTTTTCTTTCTAGTCAAGGTCAAATATCTGCAGTTGGCACAATAGTTAGTGCGGGTTACGGGTTTATTTGCGGAGCATATATGCCAATTTCTCAATTTAGCACTGGGTTACAAAAAGCAATTATGTTTTTACCTGGGACATACGGAACCAGCTTGATTAGAAACCATTCATTGAATGGAGTGTTTAACCAAATGGCAAATGAAGGTATACCTGCTGAACTTATTGATGGAATTAAAGAAAGTGTAGACTGCAATTTATATTTTTTTAACCATAAAGTTAGTATACTTGCAAGTTACTGCGTTTTGGCTGGGTCTATTGTTGTGTTAATTGGTGCGTATGTGCTTGTAAATTACTTGCGATCAAGAAAAGCAAACAGATAAGGGGAGAAGTTATGTTAACCATTAAGAATTTAACAAAAACTTATGGCGATAAAAAGGCGGTAGACGATTTATCTTTAACCATAAATAGTGGCGAAATATATGGGTTTATTGGGCACAATGGTGCAGGTAAAACCACCACTATTAAAGCGTGTATTGGTATACTTGATTTTGATGCTGGCGAAATAACAATAGACGGCAAAAATATAAAGTCAGACCCAATTGCTTGCAAAAAAATAATGGCATATATACCAGATAACCCCGACTTATACGAATATATGACGGGTAGTCAATATATTAACTTTATTTGTGACATATACAGCGTTAATAAAGACGAGCGAAAAGAAAGAATAGAAAAACTTGCAAACAATTTTGAATTGATGAACGACTTAAATAAATCTATTGCGTCATACTCACATGGTATGAAACAAAAACTAGCCATAATTTCTGCATGGGTGCATAACCCTAAACTTATTATTATGGATGAACCGTTTGTTGGGCTAGACCCAAAAGCTTCTCACACATTAAAACTTATGATGCGGGAAGTATGTAATAATGGTGGGGCAATATTCTTTTCGACACATGTGTTGGAAGTCGCAGAAAAACTTTGTGATAAGGTTGCAATTATAAAGAACGGCAAGTTAATCAAGTCAGGAACCATGGAAGAGGTTAAGGGTGATACTAGCCTAGAAACCGTATTTTTAGAGTTGGAGAAAAAAGATGTTTAAGTCGTTACTTAAAAAGCAAATGATGGAAATTAACAAAAGTTTTTTCCAAGATGTAAAAACTGGAAATTCTAGAAGCAAAGCGTCTACAATTAAAATGATAGTCGGCTTTGGGGTGCTAGTTTTGCTACTTGCTTTAATGTTTGGTGTTATGGCTTATGGGGTTGCCTTGTCACTTGTGGAAACCGAATATAAATGGCTATATTTTACCACAATGGGGAGTCTTGCCATTTTACTAGGTGTATTTGGTGGTGTCTTTAACACATATTCTAGTATGTACCAATCTAAAGACAACGAACTACTACTTAGTATGCCAATACCTGTTAGATACATTTTATTTATTAGGTTAACTAGCGTTTATTTGATGGGGTTATTATATTCGTCAATAATTATGGTTCCATCGCTTGTGGTTTACTATATTGTGTTTAGTCCTACGGTTGGAGGGGTATTTGCTTCGCTACTTTTATATTTTTTAATTACAATATTTGTTTTAGTGCTTTGCTGTTTGTTGGGCTTTTTAGTGGCAAAACTTACACAAAAAATTAAAAACAAAACATTTATTACTGTTATAGTTTCACTATTGTTTTTTATTGTTTATTATTACTTCTGTTTTAACGCAAGTTCGTTATTTGAAAAAATGATAGCCAATGGCGAAGTTGTAACAAAAAGCATAAAAGCCTACGCTTATCCATTTTATTTGATGGGTGAAATGGGACTTGGTAGTTTAAAAGCAACATTAATTTTATTTATTGCAACTACTTTATTATTTGCCTTATGTTTTTATATAATTTCTAAAACGTATATAAAAATTACAACCACAAAAACAGCCAGCGTCGAAAAAGTTTCAAAAGATTTAGTAACAAAGCAATCTAATTATAAAATTGCACTATTAAAACGAGAATTAAAGAGATTTTTTAGTAGTAGCACATATATGCTTAATTGCGGTTTTGGTGTTTTTATAATGATGGTTGGTGCTGTGTTTATGCTAATAAAGCCAGATGCTATTGTGGAGATATCTAACGGCATAAATATTCTGCATATGAATGTATTGTTTTTGGTTGGCATAATTATGCTAGTGGCGTCTACGGTGGATATAACTGCTCCATCGGTTTCATTAGAAGGCAAAAATATTTGGATTATACGAACATTACCTATAAAAACTATAGATATATTAAATGCAAAAATTCTTTGCCATTTGGTTGTAACTTTGCCATTTACTATGCTGTTTGTTATATGTGGTTCAATAGGTATGCATTTATCAATAATAGACTTTTTGATTTGTATGCTAGTTAGTGTGGCTTATGTTGTTTGCACGGCGTTATTTGGGTTATGTTTAAACTTAAAATCACCAAACTTAAATTGGGTAAATGAAACTGTTGTTATAAAACAGGGTGTTGGAATATTTTTATCTCTATTTGGTGGTTGGATGTTTACAATTGCAATACTTGCTTTATATTTTGCATTTATGGCAATTTTACCCGTAAGAATATATTTATTGTTAGTTTTTGTTTTAATTTCGGTTATTAGTTTGTTTTTATATAATTACATTCGTTACACTGGCAAAAGGCAATTTGAAAAATTAAATTAAGGAGAAAATATGAAAAATACACCAACAAAACACAACACGGCAAAATTTGGTGAAATCGCACCAAGCGTTATTATGACAGGTGACCCAATGCGAGCAAAAAGCATTGCAGAAAAATATTTGACCGATGTGAAACTCGTTAATAGTATGCGATATGAATTGTGTTATACGGGTAGGTTTAAAGGTAAACTGGTTTCAGTTATGAGTTCTGGGATGGGCAACCCGTCTATGGGAATATATTCATATGAGTTATTTAACTATTATGGAGTAAATCAAATAATAAGAATTGGCACTTGTGGAACTCCAAACCCTAAATTTAAACTGGGTGATATTATTTTATCTAAAAAGGTGTTAACTGACACTAATTATGATAATTATATAACGCATAATGAAGGTAAGCCGTTATACGCTAGTAAGCATTTAACAGATAAACTGACCGCTCTTGCAAAAGAGATGGGTGTGGTTATTAAAAATGGAACAACATTTAACACAGACACTTTTTATGAAAATGAAAACGAGTTACATAAATCGTGTGATAACGTTGAAATGGAAAGTGCAAGTTTGTATATAAATGCAAAAAAAGCAAAAAAGCAAGCGGTTGCTATTTGTGTGGTAACCGATGTGTGGGATGGTCGCGGTAAAACTAATTATGAAGTTAGTGCTAGTGCCGAAGCACGTGCAGAATTTATAGGAAAATTAGTGGAGGTGGCTTTAATTGGCTCAATTGAATAAAAGAGTATTTTGGGTGGTGTTAGATAGTTTAGGAATTGGAGAAACCGTAGATAGTGCCGAATTTGGCGATGCGGGTTCTAACACATTTAAAGCCCTTGTAGATACAAAACTTTTAAAAATACCAAACCTTAATAAATTAGGATTCTCTAATATTGATGTAGTAAACTACAAATCAAGAAAAAATCCGCTTGGATGCTATGCTTGTGTTCAAGAAGTATCTAATGGAAAGGATAGTGCTGTTGGGCATTTTGAAATGATTGGTGAAATCACAAAAAAACCATATCCATTGTTCCCAAACGGTTTTCCACCAGAATGTGTTAAAAAACTAGAAAAAGCCTTTGGTGCAAAGATTTTATGCAATAAGCCATATTCTGGCACGGAAGTAATTAAAGATTATGGCAAACAAAGCATAAAAGAGAAAAAGCCAATTGTATACACAAGTGGAGATAGTGTGTTGCAGATAGCAACTCACGAAAGTGTTTTTAGTGTAGATGAGTTATATTCTATGTGTGAAAAAGCAAGGGCAATAATGCAAGGCGAGTGGGGCGTAAACCGAATTATAGCCAGACCATTTATCGGCGAGTGGCCATACACAAGAAGCGATATGCGAAAAGACTTTGCGTTGCCACCACACACAGAAACAGCATTGGATATATTAAAGAAAAATAAAATAGATGTAATTGGCGTTGGCAAAATTTATGATATATTTGCGGGCAAAGGAATAACAAAACATATTCCAGCCCACAACAACCACGAAGTTGGCGATGTTATGTTAAAATTGCAAAAACAAGAATTTAATGGGCTTGCATTTTTTAACTTTAACGATTTTGACTCTAAATATGGGCATAGAAACAACGCAGAAGGTTACGCACGGGCACTTAATGAGTTTGATGTGGTACTTGGCGAATTTGTGGCAAATATGGGGCAAAAAGACGTGCTTATCATTACAGCCGATCATGGTAACGACCCATCTACTATAAGCACGGACCACTCAAGAGAATTGGTTCCATTAATTGTATATGGAAAAAGCTTGCGTCATAATGTGGATATGGGTAGAATTGTTGGTATGTATAACACATCTGCAACAGTTTTGGATATGTTTAACCTGAAAGCAAATATGGGTGAAAGTTTTTTATCTAATATAATAAAAAGTCGATAAGTATATTACTTATCGGCTTTAATTTTTTGTAAAAATTCCCACATTAGTGAATTTTCTGGCACTAGGGCTTTATCTATTGGCAATATTTGCGTGGCAGTTTCTAAAAATGGGGCAGAAGCAAATAACTCTGGGTCTTCGTTTTTCATTTCTTTTAGCGGGTTTGTGTATAACCCAAGTTCGTAAGCAAATGAACTATCCATAATAAAATCGGCCTTTGACTTAAAAGGTAAAATGTATTCATTTTCAGCACTTACAATATTATGCCAAATATCAAATGTTTCACGAGGTTTAAAGTTTCGTTTTTCGCGGTCTCGGACAATTCTTCGTATTAGTCGCATTTCTCTAGCGGATATCGAACTATCTAGGTAACTATAATGGTCTTCGTTGGTTATAAATATTTTATAAATATTTTTAGTGTCTAGGCTTTTGTATAGTTTTGGGTTTAATGCGTGAATACCTTCAAATATTATAATAGACTTATTGTTAATTTCTATTTTAATTTGGTTTTCAATGTTTATACACTTATTAAAATCATAGATAGGGAACATTGCAGTTTTGTTTTTAAATAGTTCTTTAAAACAATTTTTCATTTGCTTTAGGTTTACTATGTTTAGGCTTTCAAAGTCTTCTTCGCCATTTTTAAGCCTTTTGCGTTTTGCTCTATCTATAAAAAAATTGTCCATTTGAATGGTAACTATGTTAAAACCATTGTTAATTAATTTCTTTTCAAGAAGGTTTGCAAATGTGGTTTTGCCAGCACAACTAGGACCAGAAATTAATATAACCTTTTCGTCGTAGTCGTTATTTTCAATGTCGTATATTAATTTATCTAATTGATTGTTAAATTTTTCTTCACACTTTTTAATTAAATTCTCAGGTGAAGATGTTATTTCGTTGTTTAAATTTAAAATGTTATAAGTTTCCATAATTTTCCTTTTATATTAGTAAATATATCAAAATTGAGTTAATAATACAACTAAATTTTTATTAAGTTAAAATAATCTTAAAATCGGTTTGATAAAGGCAATTGCCTATGATATAATTAAAATGTTGAGGGGCGAATTATGAAAACATTTGGAACGATTTCAAGAGGAATAAAAACACCTATAATTAAAGCAGGTGATGATTTAGTTAAAATTGTTGTAGATAGCGTTATTAACGCAACCAAAACTGAAAATGTTCAGTTAAATGACCGTGATATTATTGCAATAACTGAAGCGGTTGTTGGTATGACGGAAGGGAACTATGCATCAGTTGCTCAAATTGGTGCCGATGTTGAAAAGAAATTTGGCAAAGGCAAGCATATTGGTGTGGTTTTCCCAACTCCAGTAAGCAGAAATAGGTTTTCAACAATTTTGCGTGGAATAGCAAGGGGTGCGAAAAAGATTACCCTACTTATGTCGTATCCATCAGATGAAGTTGGTAACTCGTTATTTGATGAAAGTTTATTATATGAACACAACATTAATCCTTGGTCAGATTGTTTAACAGAAGCCGAGTATGACAAGTATTTTGGTAATGAAATTCATATATTTACTGGCATAAACTATGTTAAATATTTTAAAGATTTAATTCAAAAAGAGGGTTGTGAGCCAGAGATTATATTTTCTAATAAAGCAACTGCTATTCTTGACTACACTAAAAATATAATTGTAGCAAATATTCACAACCGAGAACGCACAAAAAGAATTTTAACCGAAGCAGGTGCTAAAGTTATATATAAAACTGATGAAATTCTTAGAGAGAGCATAAATGGCAGTGGGTATAACTCAAGATATGGTTTGCTTGGTTCTAATAAAGCCACTGAAGACACGGTAAAATTATTCCCAGAGCATGGCGATAAAATTGTTCACGCAGTGCAAGAAGAAATGCTTAAAAGAACTGGAAAACACTTAGAAGTTATGGTGTATGGTGATGGTGCATTTAAAGACCCAGTTGGAAAAATTTGGGAACTTGCTGACCCAGTTGTTTCGCCAGCATTCACAAGCGGGCTTGTAGGCACACCAAATGAAATAAAAATTAAGTATGTGGCAGACAATAAACTTGCGTCATTGCATGGGGCAGAATTAAATGAGGCAATAAAGAAGGAGATTAAAAACAAGTCTAAAAACCTAAAGGGCACAAATGAAACCCTAGGCACAACTCCACGAAATTATACCGATTTACTTGGTAGTCTTGCTGACCTTACTAGTGGTAGTGGAGATAAGGGAACTCCAGTAGTTTTAATTCAGAACTATTTTGATAACTACGCCGACTAGTGGATGTAGTTATAAAATGCTTGCGTGATGCCAAGTGTGTGCGTTAGTATTTCTTTAATATGTTTTGATTCGATTGGGTGGGTAAGTGAATCTTCGCCTACTTCTATAGTGAAACTCGGCACTTTCAATTTTTCGCTTATAAAGTCACTAAAGCCACCTACGCTTTTGTAGGTCTTTTCTGGAGTGTATCTTAAAAAACTTGCAAGTTTTTCGGCGATTAATTTATCTCTATTAATCAAGTTGTTTGGTAAGTTATCGTAGCCATAATAAACCACTTCGCCTTTAGAGTGAAAACTTAGGCTTCCTATAATGTTTTTGTGGTCTAGTAGTTTTATAAGGGTTCTAGTTTCTTTTTCGCTATTAGGGCGATACCCAACAAAGTTTTCAGACGCAGGTTTGAATTTGTTAGAAAAACCTTTTCCCCAAAGAGCATCAAAGTTTACATTTAAGTCGGTGCCTAAAATATTGGCTTTCCACAACTTAAAATTATCCGAGCCGTTTAGTTTTAGTAAAAACTTGGATAGTTTTGGTGGAATATTAGGGGTAATTCCATCTAACACTAATTGAACGCCGTCAGGGTTCCCTAGTGGCACGGCAAAAACGCCAAACTCTAGACTATTTTCTAGTTGTTTTAACAGTTTACATTCTTCAATAACCACTAAACTAGAAATATATTCACGGGCGTGGATTCCGCCTTCTATTATAATTTGCGGGCGGTTATATTTGCCTATATGAAAGCAGGTGATATCTTGACCTAAAAAACTGGCGCCAAGTGAAAAATTATCAGTAATTATTGATTTTAAATCGGTAATTTGACCATAAAACTCTTTATAACTTAATTCATTCATATTAAATTATAAATGGCAAAATCTGAATTTATTCTTGCGAAATAAAATTCGCTTAAAATAAATAATAAATTAGCAATATTTTTGCTAAACAACTTAATACAGGAGATAAATTTAGTTATGAACAAACTAAAGAGTTTTGCTTTTGGGTTTGTTCTGTTATTGTTTGCCATTTTAAATATTAATGCAATTAGTTTAAATAATACTGCAAAACTACTTGCAATGGATATGATAGACATAAGTTACCTTGCAAATGAAAATTATAGTGATAAAGAAAATATATTCATAAATATAATTTCTGACGGCAAAATTATCGACGAAAATCAGTATAATATTACAATCGTTAACATTTCTCGCAACACTGTATCAATTACAATAACAGCAAAACCCAATAGTAAACTAATTAAAGGTAAATTGAATTTTAATTACATTATCAATAAAACTAATAGCACAACAAATACAAATGTTGCGGGTCCGGCTAGCAACACGGAACCAGAAGATGAATTTAAGCTAGAACCTGAGCCAGTTTACACTAGTTTTGTTAATAAATTTATTTTAGAAGACCTAGAAACTGAACTTTTTGACAGTTTGTATACTGGGCTAAGTAATAATGAAAACAACTCAATAACAAATGATGACGTAACAGCAAATCTTGGGTATGAGTATTATGTTAAAACCATGCACATAAAAGATGTGGATTTTGATAACTTTATTTATATAGGAAACACCAAGTATTTTAAAGACGAAACAGTAGAAGTGGCGATAAACGGCAACAGTGTTATTTCTAACCCGTATTACACCGATAATGGAAATATTTATATTGCAAAGCCAATTTTATTATATGAAATGCGTGAAAATCCTACTATTACTGTTAACGACGAAAACTATTTGTTTTGCACTGTTAAAACTAAGGAATTATATTTATCTAACACAAGTTATTTAGGCAAGGCAAATAGCATCCAACTTAAAAATGATAACTACTATAAGGTGTTTATTGGTAGTGCTACTAATAATTCTTATATGAAAATTAATTATAGTGGTGAGGCGGTTGGCGATAAGGTTATTGTTAAAACCGAATTTAGAAACACAAAGAAATTTGTTTTGTCTACCGTTACCACTGATGGTGCAGGAATACAATATCACTTAGTGGGTATACATAAAAATTTTGAAGATGTGAATAGAATGTATAATAAAAGCGAAATGAGTTTTTCTTTTTACTGTGTTAATAAGGGTATGAAGAAAATGAGATTATACATTACACTCGCAGATTTATAAAAAAGCCTTTCATAATGAAAGGCTTTTTTCTATCTTGGAATTTTTAAAGAATAGGCGGTTTCTCCAGATTCTAGTGTTGTGCGCACAATATAACACAGTCCAAGTCTACTAGTAATATAACTTGCCGAAACAGTCGCTCCATTTGCTATAACAAATTCTATTGTTGCATAGGCCGTGGTTGTTGTAGAGTTGTAGTAATTTAATTGGGGTGAGTATGCTTTTATGTAACTTAGTAGTTTGTTTGCTTCAGTTTCATCATTTATATAAAGGTCAAATTCGCCCAATGAAGATGAATATATCATTTTTTCATAAACATTAATTGATGTGTTTGCGGATGGGGTGGAATTATCAAAATTACAATTTTTAGACTTGTAGGTATCGGTAACCAAAAAACTCGAATAGGTAGGTTGTTCATAGTTATTGTTTATACTTAAGTCGCCGTGAGTTGCATCTATAACAAACCAAGCATTATTTATATAAACTTTATTCCATGCATGGCCACTACCGTTACTTGTTCCACTGACTCTAATACAAGGTATATTTTCTATTTGTGCCATAATTAACAATGCTTTGCTTATGCCATCGCAAACAGCCTTACCATTATTGAATACGCCTTCAGCATACCATGAGTCGTAATTTAATGCTTGATTATCTGGAATGGTTAGTGCTGTGTGGTCATATTGAACATGGCTTGTTAGCCAATCATAAATTGCTTTTATCTTTTCAAAATCTGACATTTCATTATTACAAATTCTATTTAATATAGACTTTGATTTGTTGTATACATTTTCTGCACTTGAACCAGTTATTGGTATTGGTCTAAGGCCGTGTTCTAGTGCATAAACTAACCCATTGGAAGTGCTAACTTCTATAGTGTTTGTTACTTTATCTATGTTAAAGACCGTATTATCTTCACTTCGATTTCCGCCGGAGGTTAGTGTGATTTGGTAATACTGTTCTAAACAGCCAGATTTTGATTTGTCTATAGTTAATTTTCCTTCAGTGTCGGATTTGTCTATATTATATATACTAGTTAGTGTGCAAGTAGATGCGTTTAAATAGGAGTATGATATATGTATGCCGTTTGGGTAATTTACTTTAGAAAGTATATCAGATACTTTAGATTGTAATTCGCTTATACTTGTCCCAGAAACTGAATAGCCACTACCAAATGTAATGTCAACTTTGTTACTGATTGTTATATTGCAAACGGTAACATATTCAACCCATTTAATCATTTCGTCTTCACTGGTTATGGTGAGAGTCCTGCTGTTTTTTGCTGTATTGAATTTTTCTAAGTATGCACCAAAGCCACTATCAAACTTATACTCCCATTTACCGTATAAAGTTAATGGTCCAGTTAGAGTGGTGTCTGTGTAGGTCGTTGAAAAAGAACTATTTGTATACCAAACATTAACAGTGTAGCCATTCATTCCATATTTGGTTGAGTCTAAATTCATTGGGGTAAGAATTGTGCCAACTAGTTGGCTGTCTGTATCTATAATTGTTCCATCAACATTATAATTAATTGTAACAATTTGACTAAAATGTGCATATAGGGTAATGGAACTATTGGTGCTAAAACTTTCAAAATTTATTGATGCAATCTTTGTGCCGTTACCACTTGGTTTAGTAAACCAGCCGTTAAAATAATAACCCGATTTTGAAGCAGGTTTTAGTTTCAAGTTGCCCATTGTAATATTGTAACTAGTTGGATTTGGATTTTCGGTTGCATCTTCCGTATTGTATATTATTTCTTTAGATATTAATTTATATTTGGCTTCAATGTAAATGTCTGATATTATATTGTTAAAGGATATAACTAAGTTTGTTGTGGTTAGTTCGCCATTTGTGTAAAAGCCTAAAAATTCATACCCTACATTTGGTGATGCTGTAATTGATAAATCTTTCCCGTATTCAATACCATTTGTTATGTCTGTAGAGTATGTAAATGTGCCAGCATTGTCTAAATTTGTAGATGCGTTAATTAAAAAGTGTCTAGGTTTTTGAGTAAATGAGGCGGTATAACTAGCAGGACCTGTTACTTTGGATAATTCAGGCGTAAACCCGCTAAATTCGTATTCATATTCTGCAGTTTTTGCTTTATGCAAGTATTCTTCGGGACATGTAGGAATGGAATCATAATCACACATAATTTGGTATTCGTTGGTTTCTATGTAAAAAGTTATAGTGTATTTGTTAGGTATCCATTTTGCAGTCAAAACTGAATTTGCATTAATTGTCATATCAGCAGACCATTTGGTGTCATTTAAATACCAACCATCAAAACTATAACCGTCTCTAGCAAGAGTTGGAAGTTCAATAGTTTTGCCTTTTTTTACTTTAAATTCCTTATCGGGTATTTCAACACCGCCAGAATCCAAAGTTACTGTGTAGGATGGTTTAATAACATCTGGGTTTATTTTCCAAACATACACTATTCCTCCTGCAACGGCAATTATAAGCAAGATGCCAAGTAGTTTATCTATAAACTTAAAAAACTTTTTCATACTTTTCTCCTAAACTCAGTATAACATATAATAATAATTACGCAAATTAAATATCTGTAAATTGGTGAAGAATATAAAACCTTTGTCGTTGACAATAATTAATTATTGTAGTATATTATATTCATTCGGAGGAGTGTATGCAATTATATAATTCACTTACAAGAAAAGTAGAGAAATTTGTGCCTCAAAATAAAGATATTGTCAAAATTTATACCTGTGGACCTACGGTGTATAACTATGCTCATATAGGAAATTTAAGAAGTTACTTAATGGAGGACTTGTTAGTAAGAACTCTTAAATATAATGGTTATAATGTTAAAAGGGTTATGAATATAACTGATGTTGGGCATTTATCTGACGATGGCGACAATGGTGATGACAAAATGCTTAAGGGTGCTGAAAGGGAACATAAGTCGGTTAAAGAGATTGCGAAGTTTTATACTGATGCTTTTTTAAGCGATATGGAAAAACTAAACATGGTAAAACCAGATGTAGTTGAGCCAGCGACAAATTGTATTAACGAAATAATTGCCACGGTTCAAGCACTTCTAGACAAGGGCTATGCTTATATTGCAGGCGGAAATGTATATTTTGATACATCTAAGTTAAAAAATTACCATGTATTCTTTAATTTCAAAAAAGAAGACCTAGAGGTCGGTGTTCGTGAAGGTGTTGAAGAAGACAACGCTAAAAAGCATCCGAATGATTTCGCATTATGGTTTACAAAGTCCAAGTTTGAAAATCAGGCACTAAGATGGAATAGTCCTTGGGGCGAAGGGTATCCAGGCTGGCACATAGAATGTTCGTGCATTGCTATGAAACACTTAGGGGAGTATGTAGATATTCACTGCGGTGGTATTGATAACGCTTTCCCACATCACACAAACGAAATTGCTCAAAGCGAAGCATATCTTGGGCATACTTGGTGTGGTCATTGGATGCACGTTTTACATTTGTTATCTAAAAATGGCAAGATGAGCAAGTCTAAGGGTGAGTTTTTAACACTAAGTTTACTTGAAAGTAAAGGTTACACTCCAGTTGAGTATAGATTTTTCTGCTTAGGTTCTCATTACAGACGACAATTGCAGTTTGATTATGACATTATGGAAAACTCAGCGAACGCCTATAAAAAACTTGTTAAAAAGATTTCTAATATTGCAAAAGACGGCGAAGTGGATAACGAAGCCGTTAATAGTTATAAAGAAAAGTTTTTAAATGCAATAAACAATGACCTTAATTCGTCTATGGCTATAACTGTTTTGTATGACGTTATAAAAGATAGCAAGTTAAATGGTGCCACTAAATTATATCTAGTTGAAGATTTTGATAAGGTTTTAGCATTAAATTTAATACCAAAAGAGCAAATAAAGGAAGAAACTGCTGGTGATGATGAAATTTTAGCTTTAATTGAACAAAGAAAACAAGCTAAATTAAATAAAGATTATGCCTTGGCGGATAAAATTAGGGCAGATTTGCAAGCAAAGGGAATTATGCTAATTGATACTAAAGAAGGCACAAAATACGAAAAAATATAAAAAATATTAAAATTGTCTAAATTTTTGATTGACAACGCAAAAATTATATGGTAATCTAATCGGTACCGCAATTTTTAGCACTAAATTATTTTCAGTTATAATTTAGTGCTTTTTTTGGCGAATAAATCAAAGGAGGTTAAATTTTTTTTACAACTGAATAAATTTTTGGAGGTATAAATGATTAAGCTTGAAAATGTTTCTAAGACTTACAAGGTTGCGACTGGAAAAAAGGGGCTGTGGAGTGCTTTTAAAAGTATATTTAAAAGAGAGTATAAAACCATAGAAGCATTAAAAAATGTTTCATTCACAGTCAATGAAGGCGAAATTGTTGGATACATTGGTCCTAACGGTGCTGGTAAAAGCACTACAATTAAAATTATGACTGGGATCATAACACCAACCTCTGGCACCTGTGAAATAAACGGATTTAATCCAAGTAAAGACAGGTTAAAATATGTTCGTGAAATAGGAGCCGTATTCGGACAACGCTCAAATCTTTCGTGGGATGTTCCGGTTATAGACTCATACGAACTTATAAAAGATATTTATAAAATATCGGATTCAGAATATGAAAAAAATTTAAAGGAATTATCAGAAAAATTAGATTTAGATGCGTTACTAAATCTTCCGCTCCGCCAACTATCGTTGGGTCAACGAATGAGATGCGAAATAGCAGGAGCCTTACTTCATTCACCAAAAATATTGTTTTTAGATGAGCCAACAATTGGGCTAGATAGTATCTCTAAATTAAAAGTAAGAGAATTTATTAAAGAGAGAAACAAGGCTACAAATTTAACAGTAATTTTAACAACACACGATATGAGTGATATAGATGCACTAACCGATAGAATAATTTTAATCGGTAAAGGTCAAAAACTTTATGATGGTAGTTTTGACAATATCAAAAAAGAATACTCAAAATCGGTGCTAGTTACTGTAGAAATGGCAGAAGCTTATAAGAATGTGCAAATAGATGGATATGACACATTAAAAATTGAAGGAGCTACAGTTACACTTAAAAATAAAGAAAATGTGGAATTTTCTTATGTTAAACTGGTTCAAGAATTAGAAAAAGACTACAAAATCATAGATGTTAGCACAAAGGCACTTGAACTTGAAGAGGTGATATATAACTTATATAAGGAGTATCACCTATGAGAGTTTTCGCCTCGGTGTTTAAAATACACCTAAAAAGAGAATTTAGTTATAAGTCGGCACTTTTGTCGGGTTTAATTACTCAACTATTCTTTGGGTTTATGCAAATATCTTTATATATGGCTTTTTTAAAGTCTGGTAATTCAGATTTTACTGTGGGTCAAATGGTTAGTTATATTTGGTTGCAACAAAGTTTTTTTGGTCTTTTTATGTTTTGGGATAACCAAAAATACGAAATAACAGAAAAAATTGTTAAAGGCGATGTTGGCTACCACTTAATTAAACCTATTGGGCTATATGATTATTGGTTTTATAACATTTTTTCTAAAGGTGTGGCTACTAGTATGCTTAGGTCTTTACCAATAATACTTATTGGTTTATGTTTACCAAGCAAATACGCTCTTATGTTTCCACAGTCGATTGAAGGCTTTGTGATGTTTTTACTATCTATGATACTGGGCGCGTTGTTGGTTTCTAGTGTAAACACATTAAGCCATATTATTGTTTTATACACACTATCACCTAAAGGTATATTTAGTTTTATGGTTTCTGTGGCGGGTCTTCTGGCCGGGCAAGTGGTGCCAATTCCAATGTTGCCAAAATCTGTTCAAAAAGTATTTTACTTTTTTCCATTTAGATACGTTTCAGATTTGCCGTATAGACTATATGTTGGAAACATAAGTGGGTTAGAGGGTTTAAAACAAATTGCCATTCAACTTGTTTGGTTTGTTTTAATATTAACCATCGGTAAATTAATACTTAGAAAAAAAGTAAATGCCCTTGCGGTGCAAGGAGGTTAAAATATGAAATTGTATTTAAAATATTTATCTTTGCAATTAAAATCGGCATTTGAATATCGGCTTTCACTAATTTTGAGTATGTTTTCATCGTCATTATCAACGCTTGCAAACTTTATTGCGATAGTTTTACTTTTTAGTAGTTTTGAAACTATTGCAGGATATAGTTTAAGTGAAGTATTAATAACCTATTCTATGGTGTCATTTTCATTTTCTTTTAGTGAAGGTTTGTTTAGAGGTTTTGACCAATTTGACACGTTAGTAAAAACTGGGGAATTAGATAGGCTCTTTATAAGACCAAGAAGCATATTTATGCAAGTGCTTGGCTATAAGATCGAATTTAACAAATTAGGCAGGGTTATCCTTTCTGGGGTATTGCTTGTTTATGCACTACTTTCTGCACCTATTGTGTGGACTGCATTTAAGGTGGTTGTGTTGCTGCTTATGATAATTGCATCTATGGTAATATTCTTAGGTTTGTTTTTGGTTTATTCTGGCATAAGTATATTCACAATAGAAGGGCTAGAAGCCGTAAATATTGTTACAAACGGCGGTAGAGATTTGTGTTATTACCCTATAGATATTTACCCTAAAGTATTTAGAAAAGTATTTACATATATTGTTCCATTCGCAGTATTTAACTATATTCCACTGCAATATTTACTTGGCTACCCTAATGCAACACTGTTTTATGCAATTAGCCCACTATTTAGTTTTGTGTTTTTAGGTATTTGCTATTTGTTCTTTAGATGGGCATTAACGAAATATAAATCATCAGGAAGTTAAAAAAAGTAGGATAATAGTCCTACTTTTTTAGTTTTTTGTTTTTCATAATTCACCTTTGGTTGTTTTATGAACTGATTATAAAGTAGCGCATATAATATTTCAATTCAATTTTACCAATAAAAAAACCAACCAGATGGTCGGTTTTCCTCTTGGTAGGACTGAGTGGGGCGACGCGTAAAAAAATAGTCCAGTGGACTATTTTTAGCCAAAGCCGGGGAGCACGTAGTGCGGTCTGGCTCAGACAGGGGCGAACCACCGACCGCCACCTTATGCCGAAACAAGTTCGGCAACCTTCGGTGCAGGAGCAAATTTGAATAAATCAAATTATGCCCCTTGCACACTTGGCTCGGTGGGTTAAATCAACTTAATTTTACCAACAAAAAAACCAACCTAGTGGTTGGTTTTTCTCTTGGTAGGACTGAGTGGACTCGAACCACCGACCCCCACCTTATCAGGGTGGTGCTCTAA
>USNN01000009.1 GCA_900556185.1 uncultured Eubacteriales bacterium | reverse complement strand
GCAAACATTCAAGCCATGAAAGATAAAAATAAAGTAGCACGAGATATTTATAGCATTATTATGAATAAACATATGTTAGCAACAGTGGAATCTAGAGCCACTGGCAAGGCTTTAACCGATGCAGATATGGTAAAAATAATAACCAAAACCATTAAGGAATTAACTGAGGAAGAAGAAAACTACCGTAAGGTTAACCACGCCGAAAAAGCAGATGAAATTGCAAAACAAAAAGAAATTCTAGAAGTATATTTGCCTAAAATGCTAACCGAAGCTGAAATTAAGGACATTATATCTAAACTAGAAGATAAATCTGTGCCTGCAGTTATGAAACACTTTAAAACCAACTATAATGGCACTTGCGATATGAAAATGGTTTCAGATGTTTTGAAAACATTATAAACTACAACAATAACAAAAAAAGAATTGAAGCAAACTCGTTTCAATTTTTTTTTGCATTTTAAAAGACACCCTAATTTTAAGGTGTCTTTTAATTTAGTCTTTATTTAGTAATACTGAAATTTTGCCTTTTTCGGTAACAACTTTTAAGTAAGCATCTGCCCCTTCTTCTGGAACAGTTTTAAATGTTTTTTCTTGAGTTATCATATCTGGTGCTTTTTCTATTTTTTTCTTACTAGATAGGTCTAACAAACAATCTCTTTTTAGTTCTACCGTTACGGCTTTATTTTTGCCATTTAAAACAACTGGTTTTGTTAAAGATAATAGTGTTGCATTAATTTTACCACTGGTTGTAACGTTGGTTTCGCCTGTAATGTTGGTTAGTTTAACTGCACCTTTTTTAGATACTATAGTTAGTTTTGCGTCTTCACCTTTCTTTTGAGTGAAATCTACACTACCAGATGTAGTTTTTATATTAAACTCGCCAGTGCACGCTTCACTTACTACAACTTTGCCACTTTTTGTGGTTATAAGAAGGTTAGATACGCTTTGGTTTTCGCCACCCACAGAAACAAGCCCTGCACCCGTCTCTAAAATTGTGTTGTCTGCATTATTTACTCTAATTTTGCCATTTTTAGTGGTTATTTTAGATGATGAAATATTGTTAATAGTTACAACACCTCTACCACTAGATACTTGAATATTACTTGCACTATCTATATTAATTTTACCAGTTTTGGTTTTAATATTGTTTTCTACATTTGTGTATGTGCCTTTCATAGTAACCGAACCACGGCTTGTGTTTATTTCGGTTCTATTTGTGTATGTTTCGCCTTCTGCACCAACCGTAATATTACCATTCTTTGTGTAGGCTACTAAACTGCCATCAACCCTGCCTAGTGTTGCAGTTGCGCTCGTTTCTATATACGCATCACCCATAATGTGTGGCAAACTGCCATTGCTTTTAATTCTGCCAGTCTTACTTTTAAAAGTAAGTTGTCCGCAATCTGCACAAATTAAATCACCGGTTGTTGATGTAAAATTTAAACTGCCAGTAAACCCAGCTGGAGTTGTTAAACTGCCACGTTTGCTAGTTGCGTATATTGTACCGTTTAAGTTTACATTATCACTAATTATTGCTCTTTTGTTTCCAAAATTTAGCACTAGCGAGTGCATATCCATATTGTTGTTAAAGTTTATTTTGCCAGAGGCGTTTATGGTGATATCGTTTAAAACTACTCGTTGACCCGAAAACAAAACAGAAGACTTATTAGAATTTACAATAATATTATTTGTATAATACATTGGTATCTTTACATATAGTCCGCTTGTTTCACCCCTAGAATAACCAAGGAATGGTTTGTATTCGTGCGAGTTAATAACAATATCTTCACCTGTTGAAATTACATCCACACTTGGCTCGGCACCCGCTCTTGCAAACCCGTTATAATCTTCCACTAGGTTCACGGTAAGCGAATAACTTTGAACGAACTCAATTACAACTGGAATATTGTTGCTATTAATTTGAATAGACTTATAGCCAGTTGCATCCGAAACAAATTCAGTTTTATCTATATTGCCCGATGTGCTACGAATATACATAAGTCCTAATAATTCCATACCAGGGGCTATAATTAGCACAGCACCAATACTTGTTAATAAAAGCAAAAAACAACCAAAAAATATTAGAATATTAAATATTATTTTTTTCATACTATTTTTCCTTTATTCTAGTATCGCTTTAATTCTTCTTACCCCGCTAGAAGATGCTTCTTCTTTTACAATTTTAAACTTGCCTAGTTCTTTTGTGTTTTGAACGTGTGGACCAGTGCAAATTTCTTTAGATACATCACCTATTGTATACACAGTTACAACGTCTGGATATTTTTCAATAAATTGATGTTCTGCCCCTTCATTTACTGCATCTTGTTTGTTCATTTCTTTATGTGTAACTTCTAAACCATCGCTAATCCATTTATTTACGATTTCTTCGGTTTTAGATAGTTCTTCTGGTGTCATCTTGTGGTCGCATGGAAAATCAAACCTTAACCTTTCGGCGGTTATATTAGACCCCATTTGATGAGATTTTTCACCAAGCACAAGTTTTAATGCAGCGTTTAATAAATGCGTAGCGGTATGATACTTAGTTGTCATTTCACCAATATCTTGCAAACCACTCTTAAATTCGCCACTTGCTACATTTTTAGATTTTTCTTGGTGTTCTTTTTGTGCTTCGTTAAAACCTTCTTTATCTACAACAAAACCGATTTCTTCCGCCATTTCTTCAGTTAACTCAAGAGGGAAACCGAATGTGTCAAATAATCTAAATGCAGACTTACCACTAATTGTGTTGTCTATAGTAGCATCTGGGTTTGTTTTCTTCATAAACTCGTTTTTTCTATTTAATCCAGCAATCAGTTTATTAAACTCTTTTGTTCCTGTTTCTAAGGCTTTAGAAAACTTTGCAATTTCTTTATTAAACTCATCTAAAATATAAGTTTCTTTTTGAATTAATAGTGGATATGCTTCGTTATACACATCTTCAATATAAATTTTTGCAATATCTGCCATTGTTTCGTTTGGCAAATTTAATTGATGAATATATCTTATTGCTCTACGCATTAATCTTCTTAAAATATATCCTGCCCCAACATTGCTTGGAGTAATTCCATTTGTATCACCAATTAGCATTGTAGCCGTTCTTGTGTGGTCGGCTATAATTCTCATGGCTCTAGTTGTTTTTTCATCACTAAGATACTTTACGTTTAGCGCTTTTTCAAGATATGCTATAACACCATTAAATAGGTCTGTTTCATATACATCGGTAACACCATTTAAAAACATTAAGCATCGCTCAAACCCAAAGCCAGTATCTACGTTTTTGCTTTTTAATAGTTCAACATTGCCATCTTCTAGTTTTTTGTATTGCATATACACATCATTACCAATTTCAACTAGCCCACCGTTTAGTGGATAAAACCACTCGTTATCTGGACCACATGGAGTGTTAACTGTTCCAGGCAAATCCCACCAGTTATCTTCTTTTGGCATAAAGTGAATATGGTCTTCACAAATACCTAAATTTTTCAAAAGTTCAGCAGTTTCGTTATCTCTTGGAACTTTTGCATCGCCTTCAAAAACGGTTGCATGAATTTTGTCGCCATCCAGCTTAAACTTTTTAGTAAGTAGTTCATAGGTCCAAGCGGTTTTTTCTTTTTTAAAATAATCGCCCAAACTCCAGTTGCCCATCATTTCAAAAAATGTGCAATGCGAAGCATCTCCTACTGATTCTATATCTATTGTTCTAACACAGCCTTGCACGTTGCATAGTCTTGTGCCTTGTGGGTGCTTTTGACCAAGCAAATATGGCATTAATGGTTGCATACCTGCAACATTAAACATAACGCCCGTTGTGCCATCACCAATAAGTGATACAGCACCTATATCTACGTGTCCTTTTTCTTTATAAAAATCCAACCAAGTTTGTCTTAGTTTTTTACTTGTAAATTTTTCCATTATTATCCTTCTTTAATCGAATATATCGCCGTTAGGGTCATCACTAACAGGCTTAACTTCTGTTTCACCTGAACTATACACAGGTGGTTCTGGTGGAATATCATCCATATCAAATGGCGGAGCCAGTTCACTATCATCTATATTGTCTGGGTTTACAAACACTTCATCAAAATCAGAAGCCTCTAATCTTTCTGGAGCGTCAATCTTTTTGCTTGTTTGAGGCATAGATTCCACCAAACTTTGTGCTTCTTGGTCTTTAGGCAAGTTAACAAAACTAACTCTAGAACCCTTCCAACCAATATACACACTACCAATTTTACCACTACGATGTTTTGCAAATATAATTTCTGCTACATAGTCTATTGCCTTATCTTTTTGTTCCACACCCTGCATTTCTTCAGGTTTATGAATAAACATAACGATATCGGCATCTTGTTCAATAGCCCCCGATTCTCTTAGGTCACTTAAAACTGGCTTTTTGCTTGTTCTAGACTCAACCGCACGGCTAAGCTGACTAAGTAGTAACACTGGTACATTTAATTCTTTTGCAAGTATCTTCATTCTTCTAGATATATCAGAAACTTCTTGTTGACGGTTATCAGTCTTTTTATCGCTATACATTAACTGCAAGTAGTCAATCATAACAATATCTAGCCCATGTTCACGTTTTAATTTTCTGCATTTAGATAAAATATCTGAAGGGGTATTCATAGTGCTATCATCTATAAATATATCACACTCTTTTAGAGTTTTCATAGCATTAAATAGTTTTGTCCAATCATTGGCTTGAAGTTTGCCACTTAACGCACTGCCCATATCTACCCCAGCGACTGAGCAAATCATACGCTGAACCAACTGAGCCTTACTCATTTCCAAACTGAATACTGCACATTTTTTCTTTTTTAGTGCAGCGTTTATTATAAAGTTCATACTAAGAGCGGTTTTACCAACGGCAGGACGAGCAGCAATTAAAATTAGGTCAGAGTTTTGCCAACCCCTAGTTATTTCATCTATAGCATAAAATCCAGATGTTATACCTTGAACCTCACCACCGGACTTGTTAATTTCTCTAAACTTATCCATTACAACGTCTAGGTATGGAGAAATATGGTCTAGGTCTGAGTTTTGTCCTTCTTCGCCAAGTTTAAAAATTCGTTGTTCTGCGTCTTTTAGTGAATCGTCATCATTGTTGTACGCTTTATTTAGTAGTGCAGTGCAAGAATTAATTAGGTTTCTATTAATGGCACACTTTTTTACAATATCTGCATATTGTGCCCATCTTGCAGCACTAGGAACCATATTGGTTAAACTAATAATAAAGGTCGCTCCACCAACTGCATCTATTAGATTAGATTTTGTTAATTCATCAGTTAAGGAAACATAATCTATTTGCAAATTTTTATCGTATAACGATTTCATTGCACTAAATATTTTTTGGTTAACTTCGCTATAAAAGTCCTTTTCAGAAAGTGCACTAATAATGCCAAGACTTGCGTCTTCGCTAAGTAATGCAGACCCCAAAACAACCAATTCTGCATCTAGGTTGTTTGGCATTATCTGTGGTGATAGAACTTTGTTTTCGTTTGTTTTATTTGCCATTGTTTTTACCTACTATAATTGTGCCATAATTATACCAAATTAGGCTTATTTGTGTCAAGAGATTTGAAAAATCTAAGGCATTACCAGACCCAATTTTCTCTTTTAATTGACAAATTAAAATTATGAGATTATAATTATCTTATTAGACCTAAAGGAGATTATTATGATAGACATTAACATTTTAAGACAAGACCCAAACCGAGTGCGTAAAAACATTAAGTTAAAATTTCAAGACGCAAAACTTCCTCTTGTAGACCAAGCTTTGGAACTAGACAAAGAAATACGAGAAAGCAAAGTAGTTACCGATAAACTACGAGCCGAAAGAAATTCCACTTCCACTGAAATTGGCACTCTTATGAGAAATAAAGAAATTGAAAAAGCTAATAAGTTAAAAGCAAGAGTAACCGAAATTAATAACACATTAGTTAGCGAAGAAGCAAAGCAAAACGAACTTCAAGCAAAACTTAAAGAAATTATGATGGTTATTCCTAACTTTATTGCTGACGATGTTCCAATAGGTGAAGATGATTCTAAAAACGTTGAATGGCAAAGATACCTAGAACCAAAACTAAAACCATTTGAAGTTCCATATCACCTAGACATTTTGGAAAAACTAGATGGTATTGATATAGACAGTGCAAGACGAACAAGTGGTCAAGGTTTTTACTACTTAACTGGTGATATTGCTAGACTTCACTCTGCAGTTTTAACATATGCAAGAGATTTTATGATAGATCGTGGCTTTACTTATGTTATTCCACCTTATATGATTAGAAGTGATGTCGTTACTGGCGTTATGAGTTTTGCTGAAATGGATAATATGATGTATAAAATTGAAGGCGAAGACTTATATTTAATTGGCACTAGCGAACATAGTATGATTGGTAGATTTATGAACACCACAATAGATGAAAAGAAACTACCACTTACCTTAACTAGTTATTCTCCTTGCTTTAGAAAAGAAAAAGGTGCTCACGGCATTGAAGAACGTGGAATATACAGGATACACCAATTTGAAAAGCAAGAAATGATAGTTATTTGCAAGCCAGAAGACAGTGAAAAATGGTACAATAAACTATGGCAAAACACCGTAGACTTATTTGTAAGTATGGAAATTCCTGTTAGAACCCTTGTATGTTGTTCTGGCGACCTTGCCGACTTAAAGTATAAAAGTTTGGACGTTGAAGCATGGAGCCCTCGTCAACAAAAGTATTTTGAAGTTGGTTCTTGCAGTAACCTAACTGATGCACAAGCAAGAAGACTTGGTATTAAATATAAAACAGAAAATGGCAACGCTTACGCTCACACTTTAAATAACACCGTTGTTGCCCCACCAAGAATGTTAATAGCATTTGTTGAAAACCACTTAAACGAAGATGGCTCTGTTAATATTCCTAAAGTATTGCAACCATATATGGGTGGCAAAACCAAAATTGAACCTAAAAAGTAGTTTTTAACAAAAATTGAAACTTAGTTAAAAACTTCGGTTTTGTTTAACTATTTAAGTAGATTTCATAAACAAAAAAAGAGATTACTATTTGTAATCTCTTTTTTGTTGGTCGAAAAAGCAACGCAACTATTCGTTATCGTCTTTTTCTGGTTTTGAATTTTTTATATATGCAATCTTATAATCTAACTTTCTAATTTTGCCTAATATTGGAGCGATTTCAATTGGCAATTTATTTTCTATTATAGACAATATTTCGGCTCTTTTTCGGTGCTTTAATTTATACTCGAAAGTATATCCAAGTTCTTCTATATTCACGCCAAGAAGTTGCCCATATTCCTTTAATTTATAAAAGTCCGTAGTCTTTTTGTATTCTTCTATCGTATAACAAGCGACTTCGATTAATTCACCAATATCTTCTAGTTTAAATTTTCCAATTAATTTATTCACTGTCCGCTTCAACTTATAAGGCAACACCTTTATAAGTGAAAGCATAATTTCATATATTTCTAGGTCGTCTGGTTCTTCTAGAATACGAATTATATTAGAAATTTTTTCGTATTTATTTACTTTTGTTTCATACTCATAAATAGAAAAACCTTTATCGTTGTTAACAAGTTTCCAACCAATCGTTTCTGCAAGTTCTCTCAAATACCCGCCAGCCTTGTTCATATTATCTTTCCTCTACCAAATCGGTTTCAGCAATTTTTTCTCTTGCAACCTTGCAGAATTTTTCAAATTGCTCTTTGTATTCCTTTGGGCAATTTTCTAAAGATTTAGCCCCGCTTTTTTCAATGTAGTTTAAATAACTTTCTGGTAGTTTTACCATAATAATTTCCCCCTTTTATGAAATTATTGATTTTTTTTAGCTATATCCCAAAATTTATTGTTTGTATCGCCAAATGCATCAATAAGAGCTTTGTATCTAACTTCTAGGTTATCACTTTCTACATGCTTAATTCCAAGTCTACTATCTATAATTTCCAATATTTTGCTTGCGCTTCCATTAAAAATATCACTTTTAGAAAAATCTAATTCAGTTAAAAAGGTTTTTCCTTCGTAGGTTGTCATAAGCCAATGTTTGCCGTCTTTTTCATAACCTCTAAACCCAGAAGCCAACGCTAAAGTCATTAGCCCCACACACAAGTTATTGTTGTTTTCCATAATTTACCCCCTAATTTTCTCCAAAGAACATCTTCATAAAGTTTTTGTAGTCTTGTTCTTCTTTAGACAACTTTGGATTATTAACCTTAACTTTAGCACTAACCATAACTACCCTATTTTTAGGATACTTATTTACTATTTGTTGGAAATCTGATGATTCTGGAATAATTGCATCAAACCTAGAAGCCAAATCAAAATATTCTTTGATTGCCTTCTCGCCGTTGATATAACATTCTTTTTCATCATTCCCTACTGCTATTAAGCCAAGGTCTGGTATAGATAAATAATGCGAGCCAGACTTATCTTGATATAGCACTGCTGGATAAACATAAGTTTCCATTACACTTTCCCCTAATTTTGTTACACCTATTTTAGCATAAAAAAATAGGGTTGTCTAATGAATTTTTATGTTTAATTAATAATATCACATTATTTTTGTTTTGTCTAGACCCTAATTTTTATATAATTTAAAATTCAACACAGCACGTTAAAATAGGCTAAAATTTGACCCTTTTCGCCACATTGTGTTTTTGGTGAGTTATTTACTCAGATAAACCAGTAATAGCCCCACAAAAACACAAAAAGCAGAGAAAATCTCTGCTTTTATATATATTAAAATGAATGTTAAACCTTATTAAACCAATTCAACAATGGCTTTTTGAGCGTTGTCGCCTCGTCTTAGCGCAACTTTAAGAACTCTTGTGTAGCCACCTTTTGTGCCAAGTTCTTCAGCTCTCTTTGCATATTTTGGTGCAAGGTCATCGAATAATCTTTCAATTAAAGGATGTTGAATTTGAGCTGTTCTTGTTTTATAAGCACTTTTTGTTTCCTTAAGACCCTTTTCTTCTTTTTTGTCATATAACTTTGCCATTAAGGTTCTTCTTGCTACTAACTTTTTAGGACCGTCCTTAACAAGTGTGGTTTTCACTTCTTTTCCCTTTTCATTTGTAGCAGTTTTTTCTTCGGTAACAACGTCACCATAAGAATTTATAGCAATGGTTATATACTTATCAGCAAGTCTTGAAACGGCTTTGGCTTGTGCCAATGTGGTCTCAATTCTGCCGTGCCATAGAAGGTCGGTTACCAAACCTCTAAGCATTGGATTTCTTTGGTCTGTTGGCAAACTTAACTTTCTTGTTTCCATTTCCTTTTCTCCTTAATCCTCTTGTTTTCTCAAACTTAAACCATAACCAGTCAATTTGTTGATAACTTCATCAAGAGACTTTCTGCCTAAGTTTTTAACCTTTAACATATCTTCTTCAGACTTCTTTGTCAAGTCTTCAACAGTGTTAATGTTCGCTCTTTTTAAGCAGTTATATGACCTTACAGATAGGTCCATATCTTCTATGCTCATTTCTAGTAATTTGATTTGTTTATCTTCTTTGCTAGATACAAGCAAGGTTTGATTAGCCATATTTTCAACTAATTCAATAAATAGACTTAAATGGTCATTAACAAGCTTAGCTGCAAGACTCAAAATTTCTTTAGCAGACATTGAGCCGTTTGTAGTAACTTCTAACACAAGTTTATCAAAGTCTATGCTTTGACCGACACGAGTGCTAGCAACTTCAAAATTAACTTTTCTTAATGGAGTGAAGTTAGAATCCATTACAATAGTCCCAACAGGGAAATTTTCGTTTTTGTTCTTTTCAGCCAAAACGTAGCCCCTGCCACGACCTATGAAAATATCCATTTCCAAATTTGCATCATCTTCAAGAGTGCAGATGTACATTTCTGGGTTAAGAACTTCTACTTGGTCATCTGGAGTAATCATACCTGCGGTAACTACACCAGCTCCCTTGTGAGATAGGTGTAATACCTTTTGAAAGCCTGGGTCTGTAGATGCTGTTTTAACAGCCAAACCCTTCATATTTAGAACAATTTCTGTTACATCTTCTCTTACACCCTTCATGGTTGTAAATTCGTGTGCAACGCCATCGATTTTGATAGCAACAACTGCAGCACCTGGTAATGCAGCAAGTAATGTTCTTCGTAGTGCGTTACCCAAAGTTACACCAAAACCCTTTTCTAGTGGTTCTACTGTAAACTTAGCATATGCACCGTTGTCATCTTCTTCGCAGACAATTTTAGGTCTTTCAATTTCTATCATATTATTCCTCCCTTATTATCTTGAATATAACTCGACAATCAAGTGTTCTTCTATTGCAAAGTCAATATCATCACGTTTTGGTAAATCTAATACTTTACCTTCAAGTTTGTTAGCGTCAAATTCTAACCATTTAGGAAGAACAACCTTAACATCCTTAAGTGATTTAAACATTTCGATGTTTCTCTTGTTTTCCTTTATAGAAATAACGTCGCCAGCCTTAACTTGGTAAGATGGGATATTAACTCTTTTGCCATTTACACAAATGTGACCATGGTTAACGATTTGTCTTGCTTCAGCACGACTTGCACCGATGCCCATTCTGTAAACAACGTTATCTAGTCTTCTTTCGATTAAAGATAACATGGTTTCACCAGTAACACCGTTAAGTCTTTCAGCTTCTTCATAATAAGCGTGCATTTGCTTTTCTAATAGACCATAAGCTCTTTTAACTTTTTGTTTTTCACGTAATTGTTTGCCATATTCGGTAACTTTTTTACGACCTTGACCATGTTGGCCAGGAACTACTGGTCTTTTTTCCATTGCACATTTTTTAGAAAGACATCTTTCGCCCTTTAAAAATAGCTTAGTGCCTTCTCGTCTACATAATCTGCAATCTGCTTCAGTATACTTTGCCATAATTTCCTCCTACATTCTTCTTACTTTAGGTGGTCTACATCCGTTGTGTGGGATAGGAGACACATCTCTAATCATTGTAACTTCAAGGTCGCAATTAGCTAATGCTCTAATTGCAGCTTCTCTACCATTACCTGGTCCTTTAACCAAAACTTCAACACTCTTTAATCCATATTCTTTTGCTGCGTTAGCTGCTGTTTCGGCTGCTTGACTTGCTGCGAAAGGAGTGCTTTTTTTGTTTCCTTTGTAGCCAAGACTACCTGCAGAACTCCATGCTAAAACATTACCGGCAACATCAGAAATGGTAACCAATGTGTTATTGAAAGATGCGTGAATATGAACTACACCCTTATCAACATTGGTAGTAATTTTTCTTTTCTTTGTTGTTCTTTTTTGAACTGCCATTGTTTATTTCTCCTTATTTTCCTTTCTTCTTTATAGAACTATTTCTTGGACCTTTGCAAGTTCTTGCATTACTGCTGGTCTTTTGACCACGAACTGGTAGTCCTTTTCTATGTCTTACACCTCTGTAGCAGTTAACTTCCATTAAAGACTTGATGCTCATAGCAACGTCTCTTTTTAAGTCGCCTTCTACAACTACATTCTTTTCAATGTAATCTCTAATTTTGTTGACTTCGGCTTCAGTTAAATCCTTAACTCTTGTGTCAGGGTTTATTTTTGTTTCAGCCAAAATCTTGTTAGCAGTAACTCTGCCAACACCGTAAATATAGGTTAAACCTATTTCTACTCTTTTCTCATTAGGTAAATCAACACCTGCAATACGTGCCATACCATTCCTCCATTATGTTTTTAAAAATTAAATTAAAATTAACCTTGAACTTGTTTGTGCTTTGGACTCTTAGAGCAAATTACTCTAAGTTTTCCATTTCTCTTAATAACCTTACATTTATCACAAATTGGTTTAACACTTGGTCTAACTTTCATTATTGTATTCTCCTTAAGTTTATTTTTGTCTCCAAACAATTCTGCCTTTTGTTAAGTCATAAGGGCTCATTTCTAGTTTGACTGTGTCCCCTTCGTATACACGAATAAGGTTTTTCCACAACTTACCTGATAGATATGCGGTAATAATGTGTCCATTTATTAGTCTTACTTTAAATTGTGCCCCAGGAAGAGCCTCAACAACTACTCCCTCGGTTTCAATAACATCGCCACTAGACATCTGTTATCCTCCTAATATTATATGGTCAAAATTTCAACGCCTTGGTCTGTAATTAGTATTGTATTTTCGTAATGGGCTGACGGTTTCCCATCTGCGGTCCTTACGTCCCACATTCCGTCAAATACAACATCATAATCTCCAAGGTTTAACATTGGCTCTACGGCAATTGTTTGCCCAGCAATTAGTTTTGGCCCAGTTCCAGCAGTTCCATAGTTTGGAATACTTGGTTCTTCATGTAGGCCCCTACCAACGCCGTGACCAACTAAATCACGAACAACACTCATTCCGTGTTTTTCGGCATAGTTTTGAACTCTTGCTCCAATATCACCAACCCTTGAGCCTGCTTTTAATCCAGATATGCCTTCAAAAAAACTTTCACGAGTAACATCAATTAATTTTTGTTTCTCAGCAGAAATTTTTCCTACAGCAAAGGTTCTAGCCGCATCTGTGACAAACCCACGATAGGTTACACAGATATCAATACCTATTATCTGACCTTCCTTTAAAATTTGGGTCTTGCGAGGTATTCCATGAACAACCACATCATCAACCGATGTGCAGATGCTCGCTGGAAAGCCTTGATAATGTAAACAAGATGGTTTAGCCCCGCAAGATATTATATAATCAAAAGCAATTTTGTCAAGGTCGTATGTTGAAATTCCAGGTTTTATATTCTGTCCGATAAGTTCTAGAGTGTCTTTTAATATCTTTCCAGACGCTCTCATTATCTCAATTTCTTTTTCTGTTTTTGCTCTAAACATTTCTTTACTCTTTTATAGAAAGAATTGCTCTTTCTATTTGTTTTGAAACTTCTTCTATTGATTTATCTGCATCTATATCAACCACATTAAAGCCATTCGCTTTATAATAGTTAACAACAGGCACAACTTCCTCTCTATAGAAATTCAATCGTTTGTCTATTGAAGACTCATTATCGTCTGTTCGTTGGTAAACCTCGCCACCACAAACAGGACATTTTTCATTCACAAGTTTAGATACATGTGAATTGGTGTTGCAAACTTTGCAAACCCTTCTATTAACCAATCTATCTTTAATTTTTTCCAAATCGTTTTGGAAATTTAGAACTAGTGCGATTGGTAGGTCTAACACAGCTACTTGTTCCATTGTTCTTGGAAAGCCATCTAACAAGAAACCTTTTGCTTGTTTTTCACTAGCCATTTTATTTTTTAATGATTTTAATACTATTTCTAATGGAACAAGACTGCCATTTTTTAGATATTCATCTATTTTTTTGCCTTCCTCTGTTCCAAGAGCCACTTGTTCTCGCAATACATCGCCCATAGATAAATGGCAAAAACCGTATTTTGAAACAAGTCTTTGTGCTTGAGTACCTTTCCCCGAACCAGATGCCCCAATCAATAAAATATTCATAAATTCTCCTACAAAATATTTTTGTGTCGTTTCATCATTAGTTGTGCTTCGAGTTGTGTGTCAAGTTCAATAGCAACACTAACAACGATTAACATACCAGTAGCTGTAAATGCGTTTAATAGTTCTAGCGAACCACCTGCAACCAAACCAAATATAATAGATGGAACAATTGCAAGGAATGCAAGATACAATGCACCAAATAGTGTTATTCTGTTGCTTACTCTTTTTAAGTAATCTGTTGTTGCCTTGCCAGGTCTAATACCTGGGATAAATCCACCGTGTTGTTGAATGTTTTGACTAACATCGGCTGGATTAAATTGTAATTGAGCATAGAAATATGAGAAGAACAAAATTAGTAAGCCTACTAAAATTGAATATCCAATACTTCCTGTGCCTAGATAGTTGTAATAAAATCTAGCAAACCAACCACTTTCTTTTGTTACCCCAAATAATTGCATAATTAGGTTTGGGAAAGTGATGATTGCAGATGCGAAAATAATTGGCATAACACCACTTGCATTAATCTTCATTGGAATGTAACTAGATTGTCCACCCAACATTTTTCTGCCTTTAATTTGCTTTGCATATTGAACAGGAATTTTTCTTTCTGCCATATCTACATAAACAATTAAAGCAAATATAATTAATGCTAATAGTAAGAAGCCTAATAATTCCCAAATTGCAGATGTGTTACCACTAGCGATACGGCTAACGCTGTTAGCGATTGCAGATGCAGCAGATGCCATAATACCTGCAAAGATTATTAGTGATATACCATTGCCAATATTTTGTTCGGTGATTCTATCACCAAGCCAAATAGTAAAGCAAGTTCCGGCAACCATAAATATAACAACAGTTGCACCGGTTAGCCAAATTGGAGCTGAACCATATAGGTTAGTTAAGCCAGATTGACCAATACCAATAACAATACCAACACCTTGAGCCACAGCCAAGATAAGTGCTGTAATTTTGGTAATTAAATTCATTTTCTTTTTTCCGTCATCGCCTTCTTTAGATAGTCTTTCTAAAGCAGGAATGCCAACACTTAGCAGTTGCACTATAATTGATGCGTTAATGTATGGTGTAATACCAAGAGCCAAAAATGACCCATTTGCAAGCGCAGAACCCGTTACCGAGTTAAGCAATGCCAACACACCAACGTTATCATTATCTATTTTGTAACCATATACATCTGGGTCTATGCCAGGAATAGGCATAAAGCATCCTAGTCTGTATACTAGTAACAATAGTAATGTTATTAGCAACCCTTTTCTAATGTCTTTATTTTTAAATGCACTTGCCAAAGTTTTAAACATTAAACCACCTCAACTGTTCCGCCAGCTTTTTGGATTTTTTGAATAGCGGCTTCTGAAAATTTGTTGGCTTTAACAGTTAGAGGAACAGTAAGTTCACCATTACCTATAACCTTTAGACCATATTCATTAATCTTTGAAATTTTTCCAGTTGCTTTCAACATTTCTGCCGTAACAATTGTATTTGGTTCTAATTTATTAAGTTCACTAACATTAATGGTTGTGTAGTTCTTCTTCCAGTTGTTAGTAAATCCACGTTTTGGCAATCTTCTGATTAGAGGCATTTGACCGCCTTCAAATCCAGGTCTAACTCCGCCACCACTTCTAGCATTTTGACCCTTATGACCTTTGCCAGCAGTTTTACCTAAACCAGATCCAGTTCCACGACCTAGTCTTTTGGTCTTGAAAGTAGAATTTGGAGCAGGTGATAAACTTTGTATATTCATACTTTAATTCTCCTATTTAACTATTTTGCATCTTCAACAGAAACAAGATGTCTAACTACGAAAATCATACCTCTTGTGCAAGCGTTGTCAGGAAGAACAACAGAACTTCTAATTTTCTTTAAGCCTAAAGCTTGAACAGTTCTTTTTTGTTTTTCTAGGCAACCGATTGTGCTTTTTACAAGTGTAACTTTAACTTTCTTGTCAGCTTTCTTTGCTTTGGTTGAAGCAGTTTTCGCTTTAACAGTTTTGGTCTTTTCTACAGGAGCTTCTGTATTTAATGTTTGTTTCTTTTCTTCCATTTTTCCTTCTCCTATAAAATTTCGCTTACGGTTTTTCCACGAAGTCTTGCGATTTCTTCAGCATTTCTTAATTTGCTTAAGCCATCCATGGTTGCTTTAACGCAGTTAACTGCATTGTTAGAACCATACATCTTAGTTGTAATATCTTTGATACCAACAAGTTCAACAACGCTACGAACGCTACCGCCGGCAATAATACCATTACCAACTTTAGCAGGCATCATTATAACTTTTGTCTTTTCAAATCTACCAACAACTTCGTGTGGAATAGTTGTACCTTTCATTGGGACATCTATAATATGTTTTTTAGCATCAACACCAGCTTTATCCATAGCTGTTGAAACTTCGGCGCCTCTACCCATACCTACTCCAACTTTGCCTTTACCGTTACCAGTAACTACAAGAGCAGAGAATCTCATGTTTCGACCACCCTTAACAACTTTGGTTACACGACGAATATCAACGGTAACTTTGTCAAATTCATCTTTCTTTTCAGGTGTTTGATTGTTTTTTCTATCCATCTTTGCCATATTCTTCTCCTAATTCCTAAAACTCTAAGCCGGCACTTCTTGCACCTTCAGCAAGTTTTTCAACTCTACCGGTGTATAGATAGCCCGAACGGTCAAATACAACTTCTTTAATACCTTTTTTAAGTGCTCTTTTAGCAACAGCTTCACCAACTACAAATGCCTTTTCAGACTTTGTTTTGTTAGCTAATTCTTCTGCTAAAGATTTATCCATTGTAGATGCACTAGCAATTGTAACACCAGCTTCATCATCAATGATTTGAGCATAAATATTGGTTAAAGAACGATATACATTTAGTCTTGGACAAGATGCTGTTCCACTGATTTTATTTCTAATTCGTTTTTGTTTTGCTTTACGAACAGAATTTTTATCTATCTTCTTAATCATATCATCTCTCCTTATTTCTTCTTAGTAGCCTTTTTAATTTCTTTTCTAAGAACAAATTGGTCACTATATTTAATTCCATAGCCATGATATGGTTCAATTGGTTTAAGAGCTTTTATATCTGCAGCTACTTGACCAACTCTAGTTTTATCACAACCTTCAACTTTAATTTCTGTTGCTGAAGGGCAAGTAATTTTTACATCGCTAGGAATTTGGAAATTGATTGCGTGTGAAAAACCAATATTTAATACTAGTTTATCTCCAGAAACGGCGTTTTTGAAACCGACACCATTGATAACTAATGATTTAGAATATCCTTTTGTAACACCTTCAATCATATTTGCGATTAAAGCTCTATATAGGCCGTGTTTAGCTTTTACAGATTTTTCTTCGCTATTTCTTGTTAATACAAGTTCTTCCTTACCAGCAAGTTCTTTCTTTTCAACCTTGATGCAGTTATCAACTGGTTGACGAAGTGAACCTAATGGACCAGTAACAATGACAACATTTTCGTTAGAAATGTCGACTTTGACACCTGCAGGAATAACTATTGGTAATCTACCTATTCTTGACATATCTTCCTCCTACCATACATAAGCAAGAACTTCGCCACCAAGACCAAGTTTTCTTGCTTCTCTGTCGGTTACAATGCCTTTGCTAGTTGATATAATTGCAATTCCTAAACCATTAAGAACTCTTGGTAGTTCATCAACGCTTGCATAAACTCTAAGACCAGGCTTAGAAATTCTCTTTAAACCAGACAGAACTTTTTTGTTGTTCTCTGCATACTTTAAAGTAATTTTTATTTCGTTTTGATTTTTAATCTCAACAATTTCTACATTTGATATGTAACCTTCGTTTAACAAAATGTTAGCGATGGCTCTTTTTGTCTTAGAATCTGGAACACTAACTGTTTCATGTCGAGCAGTTTGAGCATTTCTAATTCTAGTTAACATATCTGCAATAGGGTCTGTTACTATCATTTTATCTTTCCTCCCAAATTTTACCAACTAGACTTCTTTGCACCAGGTATTTCACCTTTGTAAGCAAGTTCTCTAAAACAAATACGGCAAATGCCATATTTACGAAGAACAGCGTGTGGTCTTCCGCAAATAGAACATCTTGTGTATTCTCTGGTACTGTATTTTTGTTCGCCTTGTTGTTTATTAATAAGTGCTTTCTTTGCCATAATTATCTCCTTTCATTACTTTCTAAATGGCATACCCATTAAAGATAATAATTTTCTTGCTTCATCATCGGTTTTAGCTGTGGTTACGATGCAAACATCAAATCCACGGATTTTCTCGATTTTGTCATAAACAATTTCAGGGAAAATAAGTTGTTCTTTAATACCATAAGCAAAGTTTCCTCTACCATCAAAGCAGTCTGGGTTAACACCTCTAAAGTCTCTAACACGAGGAAGAGCAATAGACAAAAATCTATCTAGAAATTCATACATTTTCTTTCCACGTAGAGTAACTTTAGCACCAATGTTCATACCTTCACGAACTTTAAAGTTTGCGACTGATTTTTTAGCTTTGGTAACCAATGGTTTTTGACCAGCAATTAAACCCAATTCTTCTACAGCAAGGTTAAGAGATTTACTGTTATCCTTTACATCGCCAAGACCCATATTTAAAACGATTTTTTCAATTTTTGGGCATTCGTTGATGTTCGCGTAGTTAAATTCTTTCATCATTGCAGGAACAACTTCGGTAAGATATTTATCTTTTAGTCTATAAGTAGATGTATTCTTTTTTTCCATTTGTTATCTCCCTATTACATATCCTGTTTTCTTTTAATGTTAGCACTTTCAGCTTTGTTCTTTGTAGAACTAGACTTTGTTGCTTTATCGGCTTTTTCTAGTTTTGTTTTCTTAACAGCTTTCTTTTCTGTATCTTTTACGTCTTCAGCAGACTTTTTTGCCTTTGTAGCTTTCTTCTTTGCAGTTTTTTCAAACTTCTTATCTAGAACAGCACCACATTTGCAAACTCTAACATTTTTACCTTCTACAAGAGAATGTTTAACTCTTGTTGGTTTTCCACAAGTTGGGCAAACTATCATAACGTTAGAAACGTCAATAGTGCCTTCCTTTTTAACTATTCCGCTTGTTTCTTTTGCAGAACGAGCTTTTGTATGACGGCTAATAATGTTAACGCCTTCAACAATTATTCTATTTTTCTTTGGGAAACTAGCAAGTACTTTGCCCTGTTTTCCAGCATCTTTACCAGAAATAACAACAACGTTATCGCCAGTTTTTACATTTAATGTTGTTTGTGCCATTATTTTTCCGCCTCCTATAGTACTTCAGGTGCCAATGAAATTATCTTCATATAGCCCTTATCTCTTAATTCACGAGCAACTGGCCCGAATATACGGGTTCCTCGTGGTAAACCTTCTTTTGTGTTGTTGATAATAACTGCTGCATTTTCGTCAAATTTAATATGACTACCATCTGGTCTTTTAACGCCTTTAACAGTTCTAACAATAACGGCTTTAACTACATCGCCTTTCTTAACAGTTCCGTTAGGTAGTGCACTCTTTACAGAAGCAACAATAACATCACCGATATTTCCAGACTTTACAATAGACCCGCCAAGCACCTTAATGCAAAGAAGTTCTTTAGCACCAGTGTTATCAGCAACTTTTAGTCTTGTTTCCTGTTGTATCATTTTATTTCTCTCCCATTAACTATTTAACTTTCTCAACAATCTTAACAAGTCTCCAGTTCTTGTCTTTTGAAAGTGGACGAGTTTCAGCAATCATAACAGTATCGCCTATATCGCAAATATTTTCAGCGTCATGAGCTTTGAACTTTCTTGTTTTCTTGATTGTTTTCTTGTAAATTGGATGTTTAACCTTATCATTAACTGCTACAACGATAGTTTTATCCATTTTATTGCTGGTAACAACACCAATTCTGGTCTTTCTATCATTTCTTTCAATATTTTCCATACGTTACTCTCCTACTTGTTTTCAGCAACTTTTTTAGAAGTTGTCTTTCTTGTTGTTTTTTTAACTTCAGCAACCGGAGCAACTACTGGCTTAGTGATGCCAAGTTCTCTTTCTTTTAACACTGTCATAACCTTAGCTATGTCTTTTTTGCAAGTGTTGATTGCCAAAGGATTTTGAAGAGAGCCGGTAGCATTGCTAAATCTTAGATTGAATAGTTGAGACTTAAGGTCAACTAACATCTTGTTTAATTCAGCATCTGATTGGGTTCTTAGTTTTTCAACTTTCATATCTAAGCCTCCTCTACGGTCTTTGGTTGTTTATCTAAAGATGCATCTAGGTCTTCTTTAGACATTATTTTAGTTGCACAAGGTAACTTGTATGTTGCAAGTCTTAAAGCTTCTCTTGCAACTTCTTCTTTTATTCCGCCAATTTCAAACATAACTCTGCCTGGTTTAACAACGGCTACCCAGAATTCTGGGGAACCTTTACCAGAACCCATACGGGTTTCTGCAGGCTTTTTAGTTACTGGTTTGTGTGGGAATATATTAATCCAAACATTACCACCACGCTTTGTATATCTTGTCATAGCAATACGGGCAGCTTCTATTTGGTTAGAAGTAATCCAACATGGTTCGGTTGCAATGATACCAAATTCACCACGGGTGATTCTGTTACCACGAGTAGCAACGCCAGTCATACGACCACGATGTTGTTTTCTTCTTTTAACTCTTTTAGGCATTAACATTTTTGTTTCCTCCTTGAATGCTTAGGTCAGTCTTACCAAGGATTTCACCTTTGTAGATCCAAACTTTAATACCAATAGCGCCGTATACATCAGCAGTAGCTGTTGCATAGTCGATGTTAGCACGTAAAGTTTGTAGTGGTAATGAACCTTCTTGATAGAATTCGCTTCTTGCGATTTCGGCACCATCAAGACGACCACCCACCATAATTTTAACACCCTTAACACCTGCTTTTTGGCATCTGTTAA
>USNN01000008.1 GCA_900556185.1 uncultured Eubacteriales bacterium | reverse complement strand
GCACAAGCGGTGCTGTATGGTTTAGAGATTTAACAAGCACGGCGGGAGCAAATGTCGTTCTTTATCCAAACCTAACACCAAATAGGTATAGGGTATATCTAGATTACGACAGCGCAGAGCAAATTGGCTTAGCCGATGCGTTGTATCCATACCCAGGCGATAAAGGAACAATTATAACAACAGATGCCATAACAGGCGAGGTTAAAAAGATTAAATACCCAAGCGGAATGTTATCTAGCGTAAATGAAGTTACCCATAATGGTAGCGGTTCAGGCTACTACTCTCTTGGCAGAGATTATATGTTCACAAACCAAATTACTATAAATATTTGGGCATCTATGACAAACTGGACGAACTACACAAGAATGATTTCTTGCACCGAAAGTGGTGGCTGGAACATTGAAAGGAATAGTGATAAAATTAGTTTCCCAGTATACGATGGTGTTGCAAATACATATAGGGATGCAGTCGGCACAAGCTTGTCTAGCATCTCGGCAGGCTACCATATGTTTACGGCAACCTTTGATGGCGAATACGCAAGACTATATATAGATGGCTCACTAGTCGCAACATCAGATAAATTTACAGCCGATTCAACAACTGGCAAAGGCAGAATAGGTTATCATGCAAGCAATGTAATATTTGTTGGTGCCGAAGCGGGTAGCAGTTCTACAGCGCCAGAAGGACAATACTTTAACGGTAAAACCAAAATGGTTAGCATAACTAATGAAGCACTTAATTCATCCGAAATTTCTGCACTATACACTAGCGAAAAAGACATAACAAGCATAGGTGACGAAAAAATTGTTTATGCTGAATATGGTTCATACAGGTTGTTTGATGGCTCATCGGATAGCAATGTTACAATTTTAAAACTAACAGCAAGCCGAAAAGAACATACTTGGAACGGTTGGAAAAACGCAAGCAAAACAACCATAATTAACACTAGCGGGGAATTGGTTAGCGTATGGTCATCTACAGGCATAGCAACATTATTTGCATCAGTTAAACACACAAGTTTTACTGTTAACCAAAAAACAACAATCTTTAATTACAATATTCCAAGTATAATTAAGGGCTCTACTAAAAATAGCCCAACCATATCTAAAACGCTTGGCTACGGTTCTACAATATCTAGCATTAGTTCTATAGCACCTAAGAAAAATGTTGGTGGAAATGGCAACTATGCATTGCTCCTTGGTTGGACGACCGAAGCCCCAACATCGGCAAATAAATATAATGTTGTTACCAACCCAGACTATATTCCAATGTATTCAACTAATAGTAGTTACACAGTGGCAGGTAATGCAACGTTGTATGGTGTTTGGTATGTGTTGCTTCCAGATGGCACATATTATAATTATAGTTCTGGTGAAGATGAATCTTGTTCATTAATTCAAACGCCAGAAGATTTTATTTGCTTTATGCATCCAAATTCTAATTGGGCATCAGATTTGCATTTTACAATAACTAGAGATATAACTATTAGTGATTCATTTAAGTATTACACAGATACAAATAGTAACACTAGCTCATGGGTATTTAGTAGTTCAGAAAGTTCTATGGGCATGCCAACAAATGGTGCAACTTGGAATAAGTCATTTGTTTTAATTGGCTTAGATGATGACGGAAATGATTTAGACTACCCAGGGAACGATGGACCACCTAGAACGGTTAAGTTTAATATTTCTGCATTTACATTATTTAATACTTTGCAAAGTTCAACAGAAATTAAGCACATAATATTCGACTTTAGTGGCGGAAGCCTTGGTTCAATTTCTACAGGCGATAAAACCAATTTTGGTATAATTGCTTACATCTCATATAGCACTACATTCTATAATGTAAAAATTAAAAATTTAACTATTGACAATAATTACAGCGATGTTTCAAACGGAGCAAATAATGTTGGTGGTTTAGTTGGCACAATGAATGATGGCTTTGCACAATATGTTTACGCCGAAAATATTACAATTAATGGAAACTACTATAGCAACACGGGTATAATAGCTGGTCTTGCTAGCGGTGGATTTACGAGTTGCGAAGTGTTAAACTCAGCAATTAACCTAATGTCTAGCACAATGGGAAATAATTGCGGTGGTGTTGTTGGTAAAATTACTTACGGTGGTGGCGTAGATACGGCAACTGTAAGCGGAACAGCGGTTAATGGCACTTATGCTGGCGGTATAGTTGGTTATGTAGATGAGTCTTGTTCTGCTAGAGTATCTAATTCTACATTCACTGGCGGAACGGTAATAGGCAAACGAGCATCTGGTGGTATTGTAGGCACTATAGACAAAACCGAAAACTTATTTGATTTTGCTAACTATGTAGATGTATACAACACGGCTGGTGCTCCAAAATACTCTAACACAAGCATTACAATTGGTTATACGGCTCAAACAATAACAGTTACACCATCTAGCGTGGTAACTGGTGCATACTACGGTATGGATGTTAGTGGTAGAAACACTAATTATAATGTGTATAAAATAAATACACTTTCAGGTAACCCAACTGGTGCATATTCAATATCATTTAATGTATCGGGCGGGGTAACTTCTGCAAGTCAATTAAGATTAGCGTTCACATTCTGGAAATCTCTAACAACCTCTGGCACTTCTAGTATGTATAATCTAACAGCGATGGGAAGTGGCAGATATAGAGCCGAGTTTTATACCGATAACGACACAAAATATTTATCATTTGCTATCCTAGGCTATAATATAACTTCAGCATTTACAATTAGCAAAATTAGAGTGGCTTATGGTTTAGGCAAATATTCGTTCATTGACAAATTCACATTGGCTAATAACACAACAGATGGTGCAACAATTTCTACTACCGAAACACCAGTAGTTGGTGCAGTAAGTGGTTATGCAAATTATGGGTGCAAAAACTACGGCGTTGGCGGTATTGTTGGTTATGTAGGTGATAATGTAAGAATTGGATATTGCACAACCAAAAATTCAACCATTACAGGGACTGCTTTTGTTGGTGGTCTAGCTGGTCAAAACTTAAGTAAGAATGGCTACACATCATCAAGTGCAAACACAGAAATTTCTGATGTATATAACTGCAATGTTAGAAACTCAAACATCAACTCCACTGGCAAAGTTGCATCTGCAATAAAGGGCGTTCGTCCTTATGGTGGCTTTATTGGCGATTCGTATCAATATACAACGCCAATGCAGGTGAGTGATACAGATTTGCAAAATTCATCTTACACCGGCGGTTTAATCGGTTACAAATATGGTGGTTCTGTTTACGGTTGTGAAGTAACTGGTTCTACAATTACTGCAAAAGCAAGCATAGTTGGGGGTATTATTGGTTACTCACTAATGACACAATCTGTGGCGATGTGTAAAAACACATCAGATATTGCAATTTCAGAGTCGGTAATTACAGGCTATACATCAGAATCCGATGGTGTATATACATTAGGCAGTTTTAAGTATGTTGGCGGTATAGTTGGTATAGTGGCAGACTATAAACCATATAGGTCAGTAAGGTATAGCGGATTTACAGGTTGTGTAAACTATGGTTCTATTACAGACAACATGAGCACATCTGTTTCTGCATATCTAACCTGTGTAGGTGGTGTTGCTGGTGCTATGTATGGTGGCGGTGATAACAAGCGTTCTGAATACAGAGGTTCAACTTCTGCAAGCACATACTATAACATTAAGCATAAAATTGTATGTTACTCTGCAAACCATGGTAATATAACTCTAAAACATCATTACTATAACTCAACAAATGGAGACCCAGAATATATTGGTGGCGTAATAGGTCGTGCTAATACAGATAGCACAGGCATTGAAATAACCTATTGCTATAACACAGGTGTCATTTCTGCCTCAACTGGTTCGTGTATCGGTGGTCTTATAGGTAGTTATTGGAGAATGTATTCAACTATATCTTATTGCTTTAATGTGGGTAGAGTGGTTGGTAGTTCTACCTATAAAGCACTTATAGGGCAAATCGGATTTACAAGTAACAACACATACACCAAAAACTTCTATCAAGAAGGTGTAAGTAATGGCAACAAGGATGATACTTCAGTTGCTACAGAAAAATCAATGAATGAAATGTCTAGCACATCTACACTAAGCACTTTGGGTTATTCAACCACATATATGGCAAATAGCACAACGGCTGGTTATTATCCTTGCTTAAATTCTAACTATGCAAAAGGCGATACACATATCGAAGCCACAACATCCGATGCTTTTGATATTGCTGGTGATGGCTATATTATTGAAACCGCTAAACACCTAGAAATTCTAGCGGATAAAGTAAATAATAATAGGTCGGGCTCTCTTGGCCAATACAGCAAGCAAACATATTATGTAGTTGCCAACATTAATTGTGGAAACAACTACATACCAATAGGTGGCTCTGAAAGCACACCATTCATGGGAACATTTAAAGGTGTTGCAAGCAGAACAAGTCTTACAACAGTTCAAACTCGAACTATTGCGATGTATGGCTATTCTTCTAGTTATTCTGGCGGAGCGTATGGATTGTTTGGTTACACTAATGGAGCAAATATATCTTATATAACTCGTGGTGCAGACTTATATTCTGGTAGCAATACAACAGGCAAGAGTTCCCTAGGTGGTATTGTTGGTGGTTCCAGAAATTCAATTATAAGCTATTGTTCAAACTTGGCGACAATAAGTGGCGACCAGACTATAGGCGGAATAGTTGCTGAGAGCAAAAAAGACATAATATTAAATTGCAACAACACAGCATCTATTACTGGAAGTGGGGCTCTTGGCGGTATAGTTGGTTCTATGAGTGGCTCTGAAGTTAGAAATTGTAATAATGGTGCATCATCGGTAAACAATATAATCACAGGAACTAGTGGTGGTATAGGTGGTATTGTTGGTAGTGGCACAGGAAAAATTATTTCTTGCACAAACTATGGAACTATACATGGTGTTAATGGTTCCAGTGTCGGTGGTATAGCTGGCTATATCGGAAGCGGTGGAACTGTTGAAAGTTGTATTAATAAATACGCATCAAGTTCAACTTACATTGTTGGTTCTGAAAATGTAGGTGGTATAGTCGGAAAACATGCAGGTGGTAATTTGAAATCTTGTTCAAATAGTGCATCAATATATGGTGGCTATTGTGTAGGTGGTATAGTCGGTTATGCGACAAGCAGTAGTAGTTATCCTATAGTCTCTTGCACAAATACTGGAGGTGTTTGGTGCACGGGTGCTGCAACTGGTAAGGACTCTAGTTTGAGTTATACAACCGCAGATGGATATAATATAACTTCTTTATTTAAAATTGTTGGCATAGGTGGGGTTGTTGGATTCTCAGAACGAAGCATTGATAGTGTAGGGAATTCTGGCTCGGTCGGTGTAAAAGATTTGGCTAATATTACAAGTTCAGCCGATAGCATTGAAATTGCCGCATTACATACAAGTTCTGGTTATAATGTTTCTTTAAATGGTTCTCCTTTGGGTGGATTTGGTGGAATTGTTGGTTATATTACAGGCAACAATCATATAATTAAATCTCAAATTAGTGGTACTATAACTGTAGGTTACCGAGATGGTTCTACTTCAACATGGCAAGATACAGAAGTCTCTGGAGCACAAGGATATATATATAATATAAAAAGTGTTATTTGTGTGGGCGGACTAGTTGGCTATATGGATGGTAATGTATATATGCGACAAAACACTTCAGCAAATATGGGCACATTAACAGTCGTAGGCACATATTTTGCTGGTGCGGTAGTTGGATATTCATGTGCAACTTCTACAGCTTCAGTAAGTGTAACAGTTAAAAAGTTAAATGCTAATACTGGCACCACAACCAATATGGGCACAATAACTTATAGATATGCAAATGTTCAAGCAATCTTGGGTTATGGAAAAGTTGTAATGGATGTTCAAAACCCAACTCAAATATATGGTAATTTTTTCACCAAACCTAACTGGAAGAAACTAGGCGATGCTGCATATGGTTCTAAAGTGGGATTGATGAGTAACAACTCTACATATATGGTTGCATATATTACATCATCTAAGATATACAATAGTGGAACTTACGATACTACAGTATATCCATACGCCATAATAGAGAATTGTTCTATTGCTATATTCGATGAATATCCTGCTGGCGTATATGACGGAAGTTATATTCTATATTACGATGGAACATAACATGCTATAACTATTTAAAGTGATAGTCGCACTAGAAAACATTCCCCCTTTTAGTAAGTTTTGTGGGGCAAACAAAACTTACACCTTAATTAAGGCTTTCGCTAGCCTTATAAAATGTCCCAACAGAAAAATCTATCCGCTTGAATCCTGAAAAGATTCAAGTAGGCTAGTTTGGTGGCGAGTGGAGTAGGGCGTATCCTTATTCCACCCAAAGCTCCAATAATTGTTCCAACAATTTTCTTGGGCAGTCTTTCAGATTGCAAAATTTAACACATACAAATCTAAAAATTAATGGTATTTTATAAAGTAAATAATAAATAATTAAAATTGGGCGAAAATTAAGCCAATTTAAGCGAATGAATTTTTAATGATTAAGTATTGGTTTGGTGGTTCAACCTGCCTTAATTCATTAAAATTCGACCTTAAAGCATATAGTTTTGCTCTATGTAAACTAAAATTGACGCAAATTTTGCCCCGCATGGTGGTTCTGCAGGCAAAATAAGCCGATTTACACTCAAAATTAACTCAGGTTAAATGGGTAGGGAATATGCACATTATTTCGTTTGGTGGTTCTACGAATAGTAACATTCCTAAACTTTTAACAAGAGGTTGAAAGCTTAGTTTAAAACCATATTAAAATTAAATCGCGCAATTAAAATTGTTTATAATTAGTAAAATAACAAAACCCAGCCATGATGGTGTTTTCCATCGTGGCTGGGTTTTATCTTGCACATTAATTGGTTCCGCCGACACACAAAGCGGGCAACAAAGTAAAGTGGAAAGTGTGCGTTTTGCTTGCCTGCGAAACAGCAGGTTGCTAAACAATGTTTACGCGACCAAAGTGGAAATAATGACATTATTAAAGAGTGAAAGAAATCACCACCAAATACATTCGATGCACTTCGGCAGAAAATTGGATAAGATTTTAAAAAGAAAAGACCGAGTTGAGGTTCCGCTTAGTATCAAGTGTTACAAGCGGGTTCTTAACTTGGGTCTTTTAATTTAAAAGATATTCAATTTTCGTATATCAATTCCGGCGGAACGCTCGTGGAGCCGGAACTAAAAACACAGCCAGTGAGAATTCCTCACTGGCTATTGTTTCACTTTTTATTAAGTTTTTCTTTTTCTCGCTTAAGTTCTTGGGCGAGCTTGCGGTTTTCCTTGTGTTTAGCTTTCTTTTTTGCAATTTCTTTCTGAGCTTTTTTGTCTTTATAATATGGGTCGTCTTTACGCAAGCAATAAATTTTAACTAAAATACAAATAGTTAAAACTGCCACCATAATAATGGCTATCCAAATAATTTGCTTATACACGCCGTTATACACAATAGCGTAGGCGTATGCACTGTTGTTACCAAAAAATGTGATAGAGCAGTCGGTTTTGTCTATTGTGGCACTAATAACTCTTTGCGTGGTGCGATAGTCGGTGAATGGAATTACCGCCACATCTTTATGCTTATACGACTTTGGCAAATACACCTTATATTGTTGCCTTGCGGATATTGGAGTTTTGTCTTCGGTGCTGGTAGGAGTTAGCGTTGCATAAAACAGTTCGCCAATATCTGCCGAGTCTATTTGCTTTTTAACATACTTTTGAAACTGCTTTAGAGTGTCCTTGTTTTCTTCAATTGCTAGGTCTGCGGTTAAATCTCCGTGCAAGCCAAGAGTGATGTTCACCTTCAAATTCACCGTAACTTTGCGAGCAGTGCTTTCTATGCTATACGAATTTTCATAAGGCGGTAAAATTTCTGGCGTGGTTTCGCCACTTTCTTCACCTTCGGCAAAGGTGGTTACACTGTTTTGTGGCAAAAAACCAATGCAGGTTGCTCCGCCCACTAATATAATAAGTAATATATAACAAAATATCTTCTTTATTTTATCCATAAAATAATGGTAGCAAAATAAAAAAGTATAGTCAACAAAATTAAAGTGGTTAATAGTAGCATTTTTGCCACAAATTTCACAAGTGGTTCTATAGACGGAAAAATTGCCTAAAAAAAGTTCTATAAACGGGAAAAATCGCCAAATTTTGGTTGTAAAAACGGACGCACTAAAATTTGGAACTAATTTTGTTTATTATAGAATAAATTCACGAAATAAAAAAATACTAAAACTATGAAGAAGAATAATATATTAAAAACAATTTTAAGTATAGTTGCAAGTTTTTGTTACATTTTGCTAATAGGGGCGGGAATAGGCGTGATTAATTCATTTGACGCAGTTACTGCCACGGGGAAAATGGCATACCGCAAGCGAAGTGGGTAATGCCACCGAGCCAATCACCAAACCGAAACTAGCGATAGTTATAGACGACTTTGGTGAAGACCGCCGTGGAGTGGAAGAAATGCTAAACGTAAACGCAAAACTCACAATTGCAGTAATGCCAGCGGACGACTTTAGTACCGAAGACGCCGAAAAGGCACACGCTAAAGGCCACGAGGTAATTTTGCATATGCCGATGGAAAATGAAACCTATGCTCCCGCTAATTATTACGGACCCGTGCTAATAAAAAACAGTTATTCACCAGACGAGGCCAGAAAAGTGCTAGCCGAGTGCATAGACAAAACTCCACACTGCAAGGGCGTGAATATTCATATGGGCACAGGCGTATCTAAAAACAAGGCAATAATAACCGAACTTATGAAAGAGGTTAAGTCTAGAGATATGTATTTTTTAGATAGCAAAACCATAATGGGTTCGGTTTGCCCCGAGTGTGCAAAAGAGGTTGGCACCAAGTTTTATGACAGAGATGTGTTTTTAGAACCCCCAGGCAGACCTAATTACGCAAGAGCAGTTAGTGAATTATATAACGCCGTCAAAGTGGCTCAAGAAAAGGGCAAAGCGGTCGCAATAGGGCATATAGGACCAGTTGGGACCACCGAAACTGCTAGAGCAATAGCCGACAACCTAGAGAAGATTCTGGCTATGGGAATAGAGATAGTTCCACTAAGCGAATTATAGGGTTGTGTAAAAATTATGAAATATTTTTTAAAATATTTTTGAAAAATGCCTAAAATCGTTTGGAAGTCAATTTTGGTTATGATAAAATAGTGAATGTATAAAGGAGTGAGCAAGGTAGCCCCAAGCGGGCAAAAAAGGAGGACCAATTAGTGAGCATCCGGACTAAAGTGGTATCTACAATTATAGCTATGGTGTGTTCGCTAAGCGTTTCCGCAACTGGTATTGTGGCAATACTTCTTCAATTTCCAGTTCAAGTTGCAAACACCACAAGCATAGCCTTAGGTGACGTTCAAGGCGACCTATATGGTGATCGATATGGTGCAGGCGACACAAACCTTGTTATGCAACACTTATACAAAAACGGAGTAGGTGTAGATACTGACACTATGAACTATTTTTGTAGGGATGTATCTTTCAGTGCAGGCTCTAAAAAAATAGAATACATATTTAAGTTTGTATTATCCGGCTCTGCTGAAAATGGGGTTTTGGTTGCCCTAACCGATGCAACACTATCTAACCCAGTTAACTACACCGCAACCTATCAATACGGGTATGGCCAACGAGAACCAGACTGGTCCACCGCTGAAATGTGCGAATATAACAAAAATATGTCCGTAACACAACAAACCCCTTATATTTGGTTAAAAGCAACACTAACTGTTAACCAAAATGTAGTTCAGAGGGTGGACCTATTTGATTATTCTGCCACATGGGGCTTTGCATTCACCTTCAATGGCGTGCAAGTTTCCACTGACTAACATAGGTAATTCGTCTTTAACCCATCTAGGGCAAACTGGGTGGGGGTAAGGCTAATTATATACAAAATCTAAAAAGGAGAAAAACAAATGAAATTAAAATCTAAGTTAATTGCAACCATAGTATCAATCTGTGCTGCAATCGCAGTTATGGGCGTTGGTGTTTGGGCTGCTACACAAACCTTTACAGTTAATGTAAAGAACACAGTTAGCATTAACTTCCAAAACTTAACAGGTAAAGTTTCTATTTCAGCCGTTGCTAATGCTGATAAGTATGCAACTGATGGTGCTGAAATCACCTTAGCTGAAAACGAACTATTCAACTCTGCTACATCTACAACTTATACTGCTGATGTAGAAGATTGGACAAAGTTAACCGCTCCAGCTGATAAGGATGGTTCTAAGTTCTTATCTAATACTTATGTAGACGCAACTACAACTAAAGCTGCTGTTGCTTATACAATTAAGTATACCCCAGATGAAAACGCTGCTACTGGTAGTGTTACTGTTAAACTAGCTGGCGGAGCTACAACTCCTGCAGTTAGTGGTGCAACTATTGCAGTTAAATACTATGTAAAAGCTGGTGCTGATGCTGGTTGGACAGAATTAACAACTGCTGGTTACACAGCTAACTATGACGAAGAAATCACCGTTATGGCTATCTGCGCTTATACCAACGCTGCTGGTAACTCTGTTAAAACAACTGCTGCTGATTGGTCATTCGGCGTAATCTTTACTGCTGTTGATACAACTACAAGATCTACAGCTGGTGCTCTATCAGTTGCTGCTCCAGTTGCTGGTGCTGTTACACTTCCATAATTCAAGCGAATAGATTTTAAAGTTTGAATAAATAAGTCTTAGGGCATTGGTGCATTTGCCTGCGCTAAGCCCTAAGATATATTTTTTTATATAATAGTTTTTCACAAAATTTACACAAGTGTGTTTTTCATATTTATGAAACAACTTATAGCCGAAAATAAGTTTTTTCATAAGTGTGAAAATTTCATTACCGCACTTAAAAATTAAAAGTCGAATTTACTCGTAACTCTTTTTCATTTGTTTGGTTCATATAGCCGAAAATGTGAAAAGAAATAAGGAAAAAAGAGAATGAGAGAACCAAGGAACAAGAAGAAGACCAACAATAGTTGGCTTAACTTTCTTGATACAGTAACTACCATAGTTATAATTCCTATCTTGGTGATTAGTATTATTTGCTCGGTTATCATGATAAACGCCAAGAGGAGTAATAATGTGCCAAATATCTTTGGCTATTCTTTGGTTACCATTCTTTCTTCATCCATGGTAAATTCGGGCTTTAATATAGACGATGCTGTTATGGTTAAAAATACCGACCCCGAAAAAATTGAAGTGGGCGATATTATAGCCTATTATAAATATATAGAACCAACCAACAAAAACCTATCCGAAATTAGTCAAGCAGGGCTAACCGCCAATGCACAAAACGACCAATCTTCGGTTATTCCAGAGAAGTCGCAAGTTTCTTCGTGGAAACTATATTTGTCTAAGTTGTTTTCTAACATAACTTACACAAATACCGAAGCAAGCGAAAAGGCAATTAAAGCCAATAGTTCCATAATCTTCCACCAAGTTGTGGATATAGTGGAATATGATGGCTACAAGTGGTTTAGAACATGGGGAACTAGTAACCTAGATGCACACGGCGACCCCGTATACGATAGTTATTGGATACGAGAAGACTATGTTATTGGTAGATACACTCATACAAGTTCAACCGTTAGGTCGTTTTTAGCATTTGCAAGCACCAACACAGGTATTTTGTGGATGGTAGAAGTGCCTAGTGGTGTGCATCTTGTTTTAAGCACCCTAGAACTAGTAGAAATACTAGATATGATGACCAAAGAGCGTCATGAAAGAATTAAAAACGGCACCTATATAGACCGCCGTGAATATAAAAGAATGTTAAGGGCAAAACGAAAGTTACTAGCATCGGGCAATATAGATGTAGAGTCATTTAAAAAGATGTATCCTAGTTACAGTAACTACGAAATCGTTTACTCTGAAGATGAAAATAATAAACAAAATGTTAATATAAATGGTCCGCCAGAACGGGACGGCGTTGAGGATAATGAAGCAATGCTGTATGGCAAACGGGCAGGCTCTGGAGGCGAGGATGAATCTCCACCTAACACACCAAGAGATGGTCCACCACGAGATGTGGGAGGGTCTCTAGCTGGTGCAAACGGCAGAGATGGTCCACCAGGAGACACAGGAGAGTCTCCACCAAAACCACGGGGCGACACGGGCGGAAGTCCACCAGAGAATAAAGTGTTTGATTCTAGGGGCGACCCAGAGAAAAACCGACCACCAAAAGTAGGTGAAACCGAAATTGATGATGATTCTGGAGGAATGAAACGGCCACCAGATAGGGGTAAAAATAATACCCGAGGCGAGCCTAATGAAAGTCCGCCAAACACCGATTTGGCATCAGTAACTAATTCATCTGATCCAAAAACCCAAGCAAAAGTGGATAAAACAGTTTATGCTGTAACCCACGATGGGTTATATGACCACGAAGATAAAGACCAAGTTAAAAAAGACTTGGAAATGGTTAGTTCTTCTGCGGTGAGTGTCAACGCTAAACCTAAAAAATCTCTCGGGCGTAATGAAGTTATATTAACCGAAGACGAGTTAAAGAATATGAAAGGTATTCATAATTCTGCCGAAGTTAATATAATTTCTACCGCCGAGATGACTAATAAGGGTGTTGTTATAAAACCAAAGAAAGAAAACCGATTTATAATTGTTTCTAAGAAAAATAACAAACAATATGAAATTAGCGATGTTGGCATTGTTTATAGTGTTAACACTGGGCTAATTACAACTTCCACTGGTATATATAAGCCAATTATAACGGCTAAAGGGTTAACCTTAGAACGAATTATGGTTAATTCCAAATATACAATAATAAGCGCTAAACAAGACCTTTTCGGCAATTGTTTTGTTGGCGTAACGGGTGGAACTAATACCGAAGAAGTTTACAAAACCTCAGACGGTAAATTAGTTAGCATATGGAACAGAAACGCATTACTTACCCTAGGCGATGACTTTAAACTATACTTTATTAGTATGGAAAAGAGTTTCGACCTAAATAAAGGGGTAATTACCGACCTTAAAGTAATGAATAAGGAAGGTAAACTTGTTTCGGCAACTCGAGATAACAATAGATTTATTAAATTTATTGACGGGTTCGACAAATACGGATTTATGTTCCTAAAAGGCAATATACTTTGCTTGCAGGTTGGCAAAATGTTATTTAGCCTAGAAAACAAGGTTACTACCATTTTAAATGAAAATGAGTGGATAACTAAGGATTATAACATAATTAAATATGATAAGGAAAAGAGTACGGCAATAAGATATGCCCTAAATGATTACTTAGTTTATAGGTCAGACGAAAGTTTATCTATTAAAAACACAATAATCGCAGAAAATGTGGTTAGCGTGAACATATTAGATAAATTGTTAACCATAAATCAGGCAGACAGCAAAAAACAGATAATAGAGTTGTTGTGCTAACCTAAGCCACAAAAAACATTAAGTGGCACGCCAAATATTGGCAAATAAGCCAACTAAATCTATCCTTTTATCTACAAGCCCCTAGGAAGTGTAAAGAAACTTCCTAGGGGCATTGCTTTTTACAAGAAAATTATAGTAGGGCGTTGAGTGAACTAGCAGGTATAGTGGTATTAAATGTAAAATATGACAATAATTATTGACTTTAACACACCTATATGATATTATTGTGGTGTAAATTGGTGGCAAAAATATAAAAATAGCCCAATTTACGGTTAAATTTATAACATTCGTGCATAAAATCCGCACAAATTGCAAAAATTAATCATATAATTAAAAGGGGAGATTTATGATTACAAGTTTAAGAATAGAAAATTACAAGGCGTTTAATGAAAAGGTAGAACTAAACCTAGAAGCCGACGCAAGAAACAAAAAATTGTTCACGAACTATGTGACTTTGGGTAAGTATAATGTGCTAAAATCGGCAGGTATTTATGGCAAAAATAATGTGGGCAAAACTTGCATTATTGATGCGGTAGATACGATAAGAAGTGTTTTAATAAACGAGCCAATTATATTTCATCCTAATATTTTTTATAATAACTCGATAGTATCTTTGGGTGTTTCGTTTATATCAGATGGATTTGGTTTCTCGTTTGATTTTAAGTTTGATACCGAAAAGCGGGAATATGTTTACGAAAACTATTCTACATTTGATATCGAAAATAAAAATAGAAAAAAGGTGCTAATCTTAAAAGACACTATAAACAACATTTATGAGTGTGAAAATACAAAGTTTAAAGAATTGCTTCCAAACTTATCTAACACCAATATTGTTTTACATACAGCCAACACTGCGTCTTTCCCCAAAGTAGACAAACTAAAAAATACTTTTGTTTATTTTGCAACAAGGGTGCAGGTAGTTAAGTTAACCAATATTCCAATAAGCAGAACAATAGACGAATTAAAACGAAATAGCAGTAATGTAAAAGAGATAGTAGACTTTATAAAAAGAGCCGATCTAGAAATTGAAAAGTTTGGATATTCGGATAAGGTTCGTGTTAATGTTGGAAGATTAGAAGGGACCCAAATGGCTCCACCAGAAAAAGTGTTGGAAGGAGCGGATCTTGCAGATATACACAAACTTATTAGTGTGCATAAAGGTAGGGGGGTGCCCTTTGTTGCGTTTGATTCCACTGGAACTAAAAAGATTGTAGCACTAGCTAGTTACATTGTAGATAACATTAAAGATGGCGGAACATTGTTTGTTGATGAGCTAGATAATGGGCTTCATTTTGAACTAGCCCGTGCGATTGTTAGTATGTATAACAGCGAAGCCAACACAAAGGGACAGTTGGTGTTCACAACGCACGATGTTTGCTTGTTAGACTGCAAAAAGTTACTAAGAAAAGAACAGATTTGGTTTGCAAGCAAAGATGCCGATAGAACCTATTTGTATTCACTTAATGATTTTAAATCACGTGATGAAATTGGTGTTAGGTCAGAGTCTGATATTGTTGACCTATACAAAAAAGGCGTTTTTGCAGACCTTCCAGAACCAGACTTAATAAAATGGCTTATGGAGGTTGTAAATGGCAAATAAGTTACCACCCCTAAAGCGTGGAACCAAAGTTGCCATTGTTTGCGAAGGGGATGAAGAAACGGGTTATATTTATAGGCTAAAAGAACTTAATGTGTTTAGTCGTAATTTTGCAATAAAGCCAATTAATGCAGGCGGAATAGATAAGGTGTTCTCGGTTTACCATGATACTTATTCTAAAGACGCATACGATATTGTGCTTATATTTTGTGATACAGACGACGAACCATATGAAAAGTTTGAAAAGCTTTTAGAAAACCTTAAAAGACAATACGGAATAAAAACCGACGAAGACCTATTTAAAATAGTGTATTTTGGTAACCCTTGTACTATGCAGATAGTTATATCTCACAAGGCTAAGCTAAAGTTACAAACTAGGCTAAAATCACACAACGCTAATCATATTAAAAAATATTTCGGTGTAGACGAGTATAGGGCAACCGAAAAACAACAAGAAAAAATTAATAACTCACTCACAGCGGATAATTATAGGGTTATGAAAGAGAATATCGGCTTACTGGGTTCAAGTTGGAGCCAAAAGGCTAGCACTAATTTTGCTGAACTATTATGTCACTTAGAAGATGGCGAACCATCTGCTATTAAAAAGTGGGCAAGTAGTGTAAGAAAAGTATATAACGTTTAAAAAAGCAGACTAATTGTAGTCTGCTTTTTCAATTTATAAGTATTTGGTTTAGTTGGGTGTTTCTGGGGCTTTTTCGGTTGGTTCAATTGTGGCTAAATTTGTTGGCGTTTTTGAGTTTAAAATATCTAGGTTAAGTTGCCTTATTAGTAAGCCTAAAATAAGCAAGTATAGTGGGGTGGTGTGTGGCATTGTGTTGCCAAAAAAGGCAGATACCCAATAAACGCACGACATAAATAGTAAAACCAATGTAAGATTAGATATTTTAGCCCGATATTTAACCGATTTAGCCAATATTACAATAATTGCACTTAAATATATAAGGACGCTTGGTATACCCCATACTTGGGCAAATTGAAGGTATTCGTTGTGTGGTCTTAAATACACATTTCCAGTGCCAATTAGTGGGCTATCTTTAACTTCATTGAAGGCTTTTAGCCACAAGCCCCATCGGTTTGTGCCTGCCTTTTCGGCTACTTCGCTGGTTGGGTCTTTGGTAATTGTAAAAAAGTCTTTAACCAGCCCGCCAATCTGAGCAAAAAACGAGCGGTAGGTAGTGCTTAAATATTTTGCAAACGGTATGGCTAAAAAACTTACAACCACGAAAATTCCAAGCGGTATTAGTGTTTTATAGTCAAACTTCTTTTTAAACCACCACATAATAAATGGAAGTAATATTAGCCCCGCAAAAATTGCAAGTAGGCTTCCAAATGTGTCGCAATACATACTAATAAAGCACAAAAATATGTAGCCCACAATAGAAACAACTTTAGCGTAGGTTTTTTTACTAAACACAATACCCATAGCAAATAGCGGGGTGGCAAGTGCTAGGTAATAACCAAAGTGGTTGCTGTTTATAAACATACTTGCCCAGTTTGTGTTATGAACTGAGTGTATCCATAGTTTTGCAGTTGGGTCTATAATAGCGAACAAGCCAACCACTAAACTAACAAGCCCAAATGTTTTTAAAATGTTTTTTGTAATTTCTTTATCGCATACGGTGTAAGCCACAAAAAAGCAGATGGCGTATACAATATATGCAAACAAGCCTTCTTGAACGTTGTACTTGGATACACTTGTGGTAAATGCGTAACTGTGCTTAAACACAAGTAGTTGAAGAAGAGTGGCAATAATGATGTAACCTAAAAAACACATTAACAAAATAACTTCAGGTGTGTGTTTTAGTTTTAGCGGGGTGGGGTCTATCTTTCGGTCATGTATTATTAAACTATATAGGTCTACCGCCAAGAATAATATTATAAACACAAAAAAGTATACATAAATGTATCTAGAAAGCAAACCTATGGTGGTAACATCCCCCACTATTAAAAATGAGATGACCGACCCAAGCATTGCAAGAATTGGGGCAAGTGCTAAAAAATAGGCACTGAATACTGATGAGTGTAGCCCAGTGTATGTTTTTAAGTTTTTCGTAAGATTAATTTTCATACTTTTATCCTTTAGTTAAATTGGGGTTTTAACAATATTTTAACCCTTGTTAAATAATAAAAATAGTTACCAAATTGGGTAAACAAAACTATTAATAAAGGTTATTAAACTAATAATTAACATATATATTCCAAAATATTTAAAGTTGCATTTGGATGTTATTTTAACCATAATTTTAATGGCAAATAAGCCAGATAAAAACGCACTAATAACCCCGCAAATAATTGCTAAAATATTAATGTTTGCAAAATCTACCGATGCAAACTCAAAAACCACCGACCCAAGTATTATTGGAATACTCATTAAAAACGAAAAGTCCGCCGAGGTTTTGCCGTCTGCTCCGCTAAGCACCACGCCACCAAAAATGGTAGACCCGCTTCGGCTTATGCCAGGGAAGATTGCAACTGCTTGCGTAAGACCCATAAGTAGGGCGGTTTTGTGGGTTATATTTTGTTTTTTTATTAGGTTTTTGTTGACTAAACTTATAGTAAATAAAATAAGGGCGGTAATTAAAAAACCAAAACATAAAAATTTTGTGTCGTCAAATAAATTGCTCACAAAATCTTTTAGGAGTAGCATTACAAACACGGCAGGTAAACACGAAATTATTAAACTTAGCACCGTTTTGTGGTTTTGGGGTTTACATAAATTAACTAGGTCTTTAAAGTAATATACCACCACACTGATTAAGGTTCCAAAGTGCAAGCATACCGACAAAAACAAGTTATTTTCTGTTTTAAAAATGCTTTCAAACAAGGCAAGGTGCCCACTGCTAGATACAGGTAAAAACTCGGTTAAGCCTTGAATTAACCCAAGTATTATTGCAATTATTATGTCCACAATGTTTAGTCTCCTTTTAATTATACTTAAATTTATGCGTCTTGGCAATTTTTTTGAACCGCTAATTTTTGAGGTGTAATTTTATTTGCCTTGGTTCGACATAAACCACTTAATTTATATAAATTAAACGAAGAACTGCATTTTTTCTTGCACCATCCCCGCTTGTGTGATAAAATTGTATTAAATCACTATTTGGAGAAAATATGGAACTAAATAATAAAAAAGTTTTAATCGTATCTACAACCGATGATATGATTGGAAACTTTATGATACCACATATAATTCAAATGCAAAAGATGGGGGCAATTGTGCATTGTGCTTGCAACCGTAGGTCTGAGCATTTTGAAAATATTGCAAACGCAACTGGTGCTATTATGCACGATATATATCTAACCAGAAACCCATTCAACCCAAAACTATTAAAAGGGTATAACCAACTAAAAAAACTTGCAAAAGAAGAAAAGTTTGACCTTATAGACTGCTTGCAACCAGTAGGTGGGTTTATGGGCAGAATGATTGCTAAAAAATATAAATTGCCATGCTTATACACGGCACACGGCTTTCATTTTTATAAAGGTGCACCGCTTAAAAATAAACTTATATATAAATCAATTGAAAAGTATTGTTCTAAATTTACAACCGTTTTAGTTACCATGAATGAAGAAGATTATCAAGCTAGCAAAAAGTTTAAGGCAAAAAAGGTCTTCAAAATTAATGGTATTGGTGTAGATTTTTCTAAATATAAGCCAGATGAAAATTTTGACCGAGTTGCCTTTAGAAAAACGTTAGGACTAACAGAAGACGACTTTGTGGTTGCATCAGTTGGGGAACTTAATAAAAACAAAAACACGCTAAGGCTAATTGATGCAGTGGCAAACACAAAAAATAAAAATATTAAGTATTTAATTTGTGGCAAAGGTCCACTAGAAAAAGAATACATTAAAAGAATTGAAAAGTTAAACCTATCTAGTAGGGTGAAGTTCTTAGGCTATAGAAAGGATATTCCAAATATCTTAAATTCTATAGATTGTTACCTTATGCCTTCTTATAGAGAGGGGTTAAGCAAGGCGATGATGGAAGCAATGGCGTATTCGTTACCAGTTGTTGGGTCTAAAATTCGTGGCAACGTGGACCTAATAGGGGATAACGAAGGCGGTATTTTGGTTTCGCCAACCGATACCAATGCCTTTACGGGGGCAATAGATGAGTTGTCTACAAACCCAGAACTTTGCAAAGCCTATGGCGAACGAAACAAAAATTATATTCAAAACTTTTCACTTGAGACCGTCTTGGCTCAAATGGAAAAAATCTACGGGGAGATATAATTGTGAATACGGAGAATACCGCAAAAATAAAATTGAAAAAAGGGGTTAATAATTTAAAAAACGAATTTTGTGATTCGTTGTATTTTTCGGGCACTGAAAAACACATTTTTTATAGGTGTGTTATTTTGTGCTTGCTTATATCATTATCTATAGTCTGGGCACCTTTTGCCTATGTGGCACTGGGTGTTGGGCTAATTTTTGTCTTACTTGAAAGAGATATAAAGTCATTTTATTATTTAGTTTTGTTATTACCATTTTATAATATTTTTAGGTACGACCCAACGCAACTGTTCTTTTCTATATGGCTACTGCTTGCTTTTGTTGGTAAAACTGCCGTAAGACTAGTTATTGATTTAATTAAAAAACGAAAAAAAATAAATTGGGTAATAACCATAGCTACTGCAGTTGTTGGGGTGTATTTATTATTGCCAATTGGTCCATTTAATTTTGATAATTTATTGCCAATTGGTGTTGTTTTGGTGGCTTCATATTTAATCTTTTATTACAAAGACGAACTTAATTTTAAAAATTTAACTTTGTTTTTATTTTACGGCGTATTATTTGCGTTTATAGTTTCACTGTTTATAGATGTATCTCCAAGACTACAATTGTTTGTTCAAAGATTTACAAATTATAGTGTAACAACATTTAGGTATCAGTCTTTGTCAAGGGATCCAAACTATTTTGCTCTAGAAATTTTATTATTAATTGCTTGTTTTATGAAGTTGTTTTTAACTAATAAAATTGGCTATTTGTTTTATCCAGTAGTGTTCTTCTTGGCGTGCTTGGGTATTACAAGTGATTCAAAAAGTTACTTGATAGTTTATTTGGTTTGCATCTTGTGTTTTGTTCTTTTGTATATTTTGCGTTTCAAAAAGAGTAAAAAATTATTTTTATCACTTGCTGGAATAATACTTGCACTATTATTACCATTTTTAGCGTGCTACAAACATACTGTATTTTTGTATGACAGAATTACCAACCAAGGGTATTATGGAAATATTGAATCAGATTATCAAATTGAAGGTTCAAAGGATAATAGCGGAAACACCACTGGTGGTAGTGTAGAGGTTGGTGATAACACATCTGGAAACACTTCAGAAATAGAAGACAAGTTGAAAGATATAACAACGGGTAGAAGTCAGATTTGGAAAATTTATATAAAAGAATACACAAAAGATTTTAAAACTATGGTCTTTGGTGTTGGCGTTGGCTCATCATATTTGGGTAATCCCGAAATTGCTATACATAACACCATATTGCAGTGTTTTTACTTTCTTGGTGCATTTGGAATATTGTTGCTATTAATACTTGCGTTGTTGTATTTAAAAGAATCTAAAAATTTTAAAAAGATAGATTGGTATTCTATATTTATACCATTAGGCATAATGGCGTTTATGATGTGTGGGCTAGATAACTTGTTTTCTTATAGGCTATACATATTGGTAATAATGCTAGCATATTCAGTAACTAAAGATGACGCGGGTTTTTCAACCAAGATGGCATCATGTGAGTTAACTAGTGAAGCGAATGGTGACAATAAAGAATATGAATGTGAACTATCTATAATAATTCCAGTTTATAATGCAGAAAATTATATTGAAGATTGCATAAACTCAATATTGAAAAATTTAGAAGGTTATTCTTATGAGGTAATTGCAGTAAACGATGGCTCTACGGATAGTAGTTTAACTAAACTAAACAACTTTAAAGGTTTAGAGAATGTTCACATCATAAACAAAGAAAACGGTGGGGTATCTTCTGCTAGAAATGAAGGGCTAAAGATTGCAAAAGGTAAGTATGTAACCTTTTTTGACGCAGACGATGTATGCCGTGAAAACTTCAATAATGTATTTGCGGATATTAAATCTAATAGCGACTTATATACCTATGGAGTTGTATGAGGCAGCAGATGTAGATGGTGCTAATGGCTTTGCTAAATTTACAAAGATTACTATGCCATATATGTTCTTT
>USNN01000007.1 GCA_900556185.1 uncultured Eubacteriales bacterium | reverse complement strand
AATCTTGTTTGTCAAGAAAAATTTTTTAATTAATTATATTTTTAACATAAATTTTTTTGTTTTTAATTTATGGGTTTATTATTTCGCTTGGTGGAATAATTTATGTATGATATAATAAGCGTAATTAAAATTTCGGGAGTAGAAAACAATGGATAATTTATTGTGTTCGCTTAATGCTGATAGTAAACTGGCTGCAATGGTTGCTCTTATAATAATGGGGTGTGTTATCATTGGTTGCACGTTATGGCTAATATTGAAAAAATTGCACTTAAAAAAGATATATCACGAAGACGAAAAATACGTCGCCGAGTATAAAAAGAAAATGAAAGAGCGTGAAGAAAAGGGTGCGTTGAAGCCTGAGAAATCTGATAAGATAGGAGAAGATTTATAGTGCAAGACATTGAAATCGCTAGGTCGGTTAAGCCCCAAAAAATTGAAAATATTGCTAAAAAACTTGGTCTATCGGAAGATAATTTAATAAAATACGGGAATTATAAGGCAAAAGTAACCCGAGAGCCTGAAAACAATAATAGCAAGGCTAAACTTATTTTAGTAACAGCGATAAACCCAACCAAGGCGGGCATTGGTAAAACGACGGTTTCTATTGGGCTTGCTGATGCAATTGCAAAAAAGCATAAAGTATGTTTGGCGTTAAGGGAGCCATCTCTTGGACCTGTGTTTGGAACCAAGGGTGGTGCTACTGGTGGGGGATATAGCCAGATTATTCCAATGGAAGATATTAACTTGCATTTTAATGGAGATTTCCACGCAATAACCAGTGCAAATAACTTGTTGTGTTCGGTGGTGGATAATCACATTTTTCAGGGTAATGAACTTAATGTAGACCCATCTAAAGTGTTTGTTAGAAGATGCTTAGATTTAAACGAACGAGAATTGCGAGAAGTTACCTTGCTTAGTGGCAGAAAAGAAAGATTTACCATAACATCGGCAAGTGAAGTTATGGCTATAATGTGTATGGTAAAGTCTTTAGCCGATTTAAAAGAACGGCTTGGCAGCATTATGGTTGCGTTAGATAAAAACGGAAAGCCATTATATGCAAGAGATTTTAAAATAGTTGATGCAATGGCAATACTTTTAAAAGATGCGTTGTATCCAAACCTGGTTCAGACCTTGGCAGGAACGCCAGCACTTGTGCATTGTGGACCTTTTGCAAATATCGCTCACGGGTGCAACTCGGTTAGGGCTACTATGCTTGCAACTAATTTAGCCAATTATGTGATTACTGAAGCTGGTTTTGGTGCAGACCTTGGTGCTGAAAAGTTTATAGACTTTAAGTGCAGAGTGTCTGGGCTAAAGCCAGATTGTGTGGTTTTAGTTGCAACAATTAAAGCACTTAAATTACACGGCGGTGTGGATGAAAAAGATTTAAACAATGAAAACCTAGAAGCAATTAAGGCAGGAGTTGGGAACCTATTGCACCATAAAAATGTTATAGAAAATGTGTACAACTTGCCAGTGGTTGTAACCATAAATAAATATTATACCGATACTTTAGCGGAGATAAATTTGGCTAAAGAACTTGTTGGCGATGTTACCATAAATGACGTTTGGGGCAAGGGTGGCGATGGTGCGTTAGAACTTGCAGACAAAGTGATTAATATCTGCAAAACACACAAAGGCGACCTTAAATTTGCATACTCTCTAGAAGATACTGTGGAAAACAAGATTATAGACCTAGTAACTAAAGTATATGGAGGAAAGGGTGTTAATTTATCTAGCGAGGCTAAAGAAAAAATTGAAATAATTAATAGGCTAGGATACGATAAGTTGCCTATTATAATAGCAAAAACGCAATTTAGTTTAACTCAAGATAAAACTATTGTTGGTTGCCCTAAAGATTTTATAATTGATGTGCAAGATATAGAAATTAGGTCTGGGGCAGGCTTTTTAGTTGTTATTTGTGGTAATATGCTACTTATGCCAGCTCTTGGCAAAAACCCAGCCGGGCAAAATATGACAATAGATAATGATGGTAAAATAGAAGGATTGTTTTAACAACAAAAGACCTAACACAATTGTTGGGTCTTTTTTTTAATGATATTGGTGGTCTGCTAATAATATAACTGAACCATAAGATTCAATTTTATTGTAAACAAAAAAGAAAGTCATAAGACTTTCTTTTCGATTACTTGGTGACCCCAGCGGGAATCGAACCCACGATACCGCCGTGAAAGGGCGATGTCTTAACCTCTTGACCATGGGGCCATATTAAATTGGTGGTAGCGACAAAAGGATTCGAACCTTTGACCTATCGGGTATGAACCGAGTGCTCTAGCCAACTGAGCTATGTCGCCACAACAATAGTGAACTAAATCACAAGGCTGATTATAAACTAAAATGGGGGTATTGTCAAGAGAAATTTACAAAAAAATACAATTGATTTAAATTTTTATTTAAATGGGATGCCGTGTCCTGGATAATATAAAGAATGTTTTATCGATTTAATTTTTTGAATAGAATAATTTAACTCGTTATCGTCACCGCCAATAAAGTCGGTTCTGCCAATTCCGCCAGAAAATAAGGTGTCGCCAGTAAACACGCAGTCGCCAATAACATAGGTTATAGAACATTTGCTATGACCCGGTGTGAATATAGGAGTTATTATTAAGTCTTTTATTTTAATTGGTAGTTCCGCGGTTAATTCAACAACGTTTGTTGGCTTAAATGTTAAGTTTAAATCGTACAAATTACTTACATTATACATTGGGTCGTGAATATAGTCTTTACAGCCAGTCCTAACGAAAATATCTGGCTTATATGCTCGGTCTAGTTCACCTAGATACAATTCATGGTCAAAGTGGGTGTGAGTTAAAAATATAGCGTCAATATTAGGCAATTTACGCCCTTCGTGGTGATATTGGTATTCTTTTGCAATGGAACTTAGAGGTGCTCCACAATCTATTAAAATAGCGGTATTTTTAGTGGTTATTAGATAAGTGTTTTGACGTAGGGTGTTGTTGCTTATTACTCTTAGTATTTCCATAATTGCCTCCAATGCTTATTATAATACAACTAACCGAGTTTTGCCAACAATTATTAAATTATTAATTGAAAACTTATATGATTAATTGGTTTATTATTGTGTATTATAAGGGGCTAACAAAATTAATATATTGGTCTTAAGTTGTGAAAACGAAAAAACACGCTGCAAGAAAGGCGTAAAAAGAAAAATGTAACTCAATTTAATGTTGAATGTGTAAAAACCACCAAACAAGCCTTATTCAAAAATTATAAAGTGTGTTTTAGTCTAGGTAATTAAGTCTTTAATACGCACTGCAAAAGTGATAAATAATAATTTTTGCAAAAAAAATAAGGAAAGCATTCGCTTTCCTTATATATATGGTGGAAACTGTAGGGCTCGAACCTACGACCGCCTGCTTGTAAGGCAGATGCTCTCCCAGCTGAGCTAAGCTTCCAAAGGGGTTGCTTGGGGTTATACTCCCCAAAGACTTTATTAGTTTAATACATAAAATGAGTTTTGTCAAGCGAAAAATAAAATATTTTTTATAATTATATTAAAAACAAAAGGAAGCCTAAATTAGGCTTCCTTATTTAATTACTTTAGTTTAGAACCACATTCTGGACAGAACTTAGCGGTTGCGTTTACTTTTGCTCCGCACTCTGGACAAAATCTTTCAGTTTTTTCTGGGAATTTTTCGCCACATTCTCTGCAGAATTTAGCAGATGGTCTACATTCGGTGCCACACTTAGGGCATTTTTTGCCAGGTTTGTCGGTTGGTTCTTGTGCTTTTTGTGGGGTAGGGGTAGAAAAACTTTCTTTCATCATATTGCCAAGAGCAATACCGGTGCCCATTTGAGTTCCAAGACCAGATACTCCTGGGTTTTTAGCAGCATCTCTAATAGCTTCTGCACTTTGATATTTAACGTAAGTATCCATTTGATCGCCAATAACACCAAGAGAAGTTCTGGTGTCAATTGCTTTTTCTACGGCTTCTGGGAATGAAATGTTTTCTACTACACAGTTAGTAACTTCAAGACCTAGGTTATCAAACATTGTTCTTGTGTTTTTAACAACCATTTCGCCAAATTCCATAAGGTTTCCGGCAAGGTCTAGTGCACTAATTTTGCTTTCAGCGATAGTATCGCTTATGCCAGCAACTAGCATACTTCTTAGATAGTTTGTAATATCTTCGGTTGTGAATGAACTATTTGTGCCAAATAATTCTTTTAGGAATGTTCCTGGATTAACAACTTTAAATGCATATGTTCCAAACGCTCTAATACGGATGGTGCCAAAGTCTTTATCTCGCATTGTAATTGGATTTGTGGTGCCCCATTTTTGGTTAGTAAATTGCTTTGTGTTTACAAAGAATACATCAGCCATAAATGGTGACTTAAAGCCATAAGGCCAGCCAAGTAGGCTAGATAGAATAGGTAGGGTACTGGTTTTAAGAGAGTACATACCTGGTTCAAATACATCGGCAATTTCGCCTTTGTTTAAAAATACTGCAGCCTGTGATTCACGAACGGTTAGTTTAGAGCCATAAAATATTTTTCTGCCTTCCATTGGATATTTGTATACGATTTGGTTTTTTGAATTGTCTTGCCAGTCAATAATTTTTAAAGCAAGGTTTTTAGAAAAGAATCCCATAATTATCTCCTATTATCTTAATATTACATTAGTGCTAACGGCTGTGATTTTTTCGCCTTCGGTTAACACAATTTCTTGACCATGTTTATATTCTTTTACGTATGTGCCAATTCTTACGTTAAATGCGTTTTCGTCATCTTTGGTGGCAAGTATTGTGTATTTGCCTGGATGAACATAACCATTTTTTGTAGCCACATAAGTTTCGTTTTGTTTTAATAAGCAATCGCCTTTGCCGTATGAGATATTTGTATCGCCATCTTTGGTTACGATTGTCATATCGTCGGTGTAACGAACACCGTGCTTAATTGTAACATCGTCAACTTCACGACTGGCGATTTCTGCTCGCTCTGCTTTTGCTTTTCTTAGTCTAATAAATCCGGCTATAAGCATTATAACAAACAATCCGCCAATAACAGATAAAACTATTATATCGGTAGTTGATAGTGCACAAACTAATGATTTTGTTAGATTATTCATATTTTCCACCCCTTAAAATTATAATAATATATTACCATTAAAATTGGTGATTGTAAATTAATTTTCACAAAAATTTCAAATAGTTTAGATAAATAATTGCCAACTTGGCGATTGTATGATAGAATATAATTAAATTCTAGGGGAAATGGTATGAGTAAGGAAAAGTTAATTAAAGAAAGAAAATTTATGATTTTTCTTGCAGTGGCATCATTTATAGTCTTTGTCGCAAGTTTCGTATTTTTGTGGTTTGGAATTAAAAGAGATGATATTGGCGGTAGTTTTATTTGGTCTATGCTAATATTTATATCCACTTACGGGTTTGTAACATTTATTATTAGGTCTATAAAATATGCGTCAATTGCAAAGGTTCAAAAGGCAATACTAGATGATAATGTGAAAACTATTTACGAACTAGAAGAACTTTTTAACAAAAAGACAGAAGAAGTTGAAAAAGATGTTAACTTTTTAATAAATAATGGATACTTAGATGGCTATGAAATAGTTGGAAATTCAATCTTAAGCGAAGAAGAACGTGTTAAAATTGCTTTACAAGAAAAGGCTCCTAAAGTGAAACTATGTGAACACGAAATAAATGAAGCAAAAGGTAAAAAGCCACCAAAGCGAGGAATAAGAAGTGATAAATGCCCAAACTGTGGCGCTAAGGTTAAGTTTGAAGAAGGCAAAGCAACTTGCCCATATTGCGGAAATACACTAAATAGAGAATAATTTATAAAAATATAAACACACTACTATTAAAAGGGTGTGTTTATGTTTTTTAGAAGAGTTTTATTTGGTTATTCAATACAAGATGTAAATCAAAAGATTGAAGATTATGAAAATCTAATTGAATTGCAAAAAAAAGATATTGAGTATTTAAAAAGAGATAACAAAATATTGAAAAATGCCATAAAAAAAATTGATGAAAGTGTGGACTTAATCGACAAAAACTAATATGGCAACGCTTGTAATTTCTTTGACAAAAATAGTATAAGTATGTTAATCTAAATGTGAGAGGTAAGTTTATGATTAACATACTTTTTGTTTGTACGGGCGATACTTGTAGGTCCACTATGGCAAGTGCTATAGCAAAGCAACGAGCAAGAGAGCGGGGGCTAACTAAATTCAGTTTTTCTAGTGCGGGATTATTTGTCGGTAAAGAAACAAATATAAACGAAAATGCACGAAAAACATTAAAGCGAATGAATGTGAAAATTCCAAGGCATAAAGCAACGCAATTAACCTATGACATTATTAAAAAATATAGGTATTGCTTAACTATGACTGTGGAACAAAAGCAAACGATTTTGAATAGATTTAATGATTTAACCAATGTGTTTACGTTTGGTGAAATTGTTGGTGGAAAAGATATTCTGGACCCATACGGAAAGGGGGAAGCAGAGTATTATTCTACAGCACTGGTTTTAGATGAGTATATAGACAAATTATTGAATAAATTGGGTGGTGAAAACATATGAAAATAGCAATTGGCTCAGACCATGGTGGGTTTTTATATAAGGAAGAAATTAAAAAAGCATTTAAAGAAAATTGCGAGTTTATAGATGTGGGAGCCCACAAGTTGGAACCTACAGATAATTATGCAGAATATTCTATTTTAGTCGGCGAAGCGGTTAAAAATAAAAAGGCAGAACTTGGCATTTTTATATGTAGAACTGGAGTTGGTGCAGTTGTTGCACTAAATAAAGTAAAAGGAATACGAGCAGGCGATTTAGAAACGGTTAAAGGTGTAACGCTAGCTCGAGAAAAAAACGATATAAATTGTTTAACATTTGGTGCAGATAATATTTCGATAGATAAAGCCATAAAAATAGTGGATAAGTTTATATCTACAAAGTTTGTTGGTGGTAGGCATATAGAAAGATTAAAGGTGATAGCAGACTATGAAGAAAAACACTCAAAATAGCTTATTTTGTATTGGCTTAAAAACAGCGTTAAAAACATTGCTTGCTCTTTTATTTGTAAGTGGGTTTATAGTTGTGAGTCTTGCGGTGGTTGCTCCAAGAAAAACAATGCAGGCATATGATGCGATGGGGTTAACTAAAGTTAGTTATTTGGTTCAAAAAAGGCTTTACTACAGAAGTAGTACAAACGAAAACCTAGATGACTTAATTCAACGAGCAATAGACACAAATAATTATGCTGACCAAGTAAAATTTATAAAAATATTGCAAGCTAAGGACGATTATTCAGATTATGTTCAAAAGGTGGATAAATCTATAAAAACAATACTTGGCGAAAGGTATAGTGTTTACGCAGATAGCTACGACATATATTTAAAAAGACACTTGGTTATAGCCTTGTATAAAACAGGCGAAGTGGAAGAAGCAAAGATGCTTGCAATAGATAGCGTTTTTGAAAGCTTGAGTATTGGCGTAGATGAGATGTATGTGTATGTTAACCTTGTTAACGATGATAAAAACCTAGACGAAATAACAAAGCAGGCAGAATTTACAAAGTTATATAACAGATATGGCTTGATGGATATGCTAGATAAGGATATTCAACTTATTGACGCATATCTAGTTGAAAGCGTAAAAGATGTAGATAAGGCAGTGTTATTAGACCAAAAGGTGAAAATTGCCAAAATTCAAATGATTATTTATGAAAATGTTGGTGATGCTGACAAACTTGCAACCAGTAGTGAAAATTATAATAAGTGGGCAAGTGAAGCAAAACAAAGCATGGAGGAATTATAAAATGACTGAAGCAATTAAAGAGTTAATTGTAAAAGTTTTTGGAAACAACGCGTGGCTTGGAATTTTAATTATTGCCATGATACCGCTTATAGAGTTAAGGGGTGCAATCCCTTTTGCGCTTGGTGGTGCGTGGGCAGGTAAAATAACTTGGTTTCAGGCGTATTCTAGCAGTGTTATAGGAGCAACAATTCCAGCGATTGTTATTATTCCATTATTAATTCCTGTATTTAATGCATTAAAGAAAACCAAAGTATTTAAAAAACTTGTAGAAAAGTTAGATGAAAAGTTTTCTAGAAATAGTGCAAAAATAGAAAACTCTGTGGTGGATGTGAATAGTGAACGAAAAAAGGAACTGAAAAAGTTTTGGGGTGTTTTAACATTTGTTGCATTACCAATACCACTAACTGGAGCGTGGACAGGGAGTGCTGTTGCAGCGTACTTAAAAATGGGATTTGGCAAAGGTTTGCTTGCAGTCTTTTTAGGTAATATGATTAGTGGTGCTATAATGACAACGCTTTGCGTTTTGTTCCCAACTGCAGTGGATGCAATTTTGTATGCATTTTTAGGCTTGGTAGTTCTTGTAATTTTAGTAGCCATTATAACAATGTTTGTTAAAAGAAAGAAACAAGTTCCAGAAGCGCCTGTAGTATAACAACAAATTTCATTTTAAAATGGAAAAATTTTATGAAAAAAAGTTGTAGCATATTTTAGTGCCACTGGCACAACTAAGACCTAGCTGAAAAGCTTGCAAAAGTAGTTGGTGCAGATATTTTTGAAATTAAACCAACTAAACCATACACAGAAAAAGACCTAGATTGGATGGATAAAAATAGCCGATTTAGTGTGGAAATGAAAAACCTAGATTACAGACCAGAAATTAAAGAAAAGTTAACTAATATGGCAGACTACGATGTAATTTATGTTGGGTTCCCAATTTGGTGGTATATAGCACCAACAATCATTAATACTTTTTTAGAAAGTTATGATTTATCAGGTAAAACCATAGTGCCATTTGCAACTAGTGGAGGCTCTGGTATGGGTAAAACTAACGATGTGTTAAGTAGGTCTTGTAATGGCAAACTTATTGAAGGGAAAAGGTTTTTAACTAGTGTTAGCGAAAAAGAATTGAAAGAATGGGCAGAATAGGTATAAGGGTAAAATAATGTACAAAATTTTAAGTAAAATTAATGGACCAGAAGATGTAAAAAAGTTATCTATAGATGAACTAAAATTGTTATCTAATGATATAAGAGAAGCATTGTTTAATAGACTAACAAAAATTGGTGGACATTGCGGACCAAACTTTGGAATAGTAGAAGCAGAAATTGCTATGCACTATGTATTTTCATCACCTGTGGATAAGTTTGTGTTTGATGTATCACATCAAAGTTATCCACATAAAATGCTAACGGGTAGAAGGCTAGGGTATACAGACGAAGAATATTTTAAGGACGATTCGGGATACACCAACCCAAATGAAAGCGAGCATGACCTATTTAATGTTGGGCATACGTCCACATCAATATCACTAGCGTCAGGGCTAGCTAAAGCAAGAGATGTTGCGGGTAGAAAAGAGAATGTAGTTGCCCTTATTGGCGATGGTTCACTATCTGGCGGAGAAGCACTAGAAGCCTTGAACGTGGCTGGGTCAGAAATAAAATCTAACTTAATTATTATTGTTAACGATAATCAACAATCAATATCTGAAACACATGGCGGAATATATGAAAATTTAAAATTGTTGCGAGAATCAAATGGTACTGCCAACAATAACTTATTTAAAGCATTTAATCTAGATTATGTTTACGAAGAAAATGGTAATGATATAGAAAGTTTAATTAAGCTATTCAAAAAGGTTAAAGATATAGACCACCCAATAGTTGTTCACATAAACACCTTAAAGGGTAAAGGCTTTAAACTAGCTGAAACGAATAAAGAAGAATGGCATTGGACTATGCCATTCGACCGAGAAACTGGCAAAAAGAAGTTTAGTTTTACGGGCGAAAGTTATGTTCAAATTGCTCACAACTTTATAATAGCTAAAGCGAAAAACGATAAAAATTTCGTGGTTGTAACGCCTAATATGCCTAGCAGTGTTGGCTTATCTAAACAAGATAGAGATAACCTAGGCTTGCAGTTTGTGGATGTTGGTATAGCAGAAGAACAAGCAGTCGCTATGGCGTCTGGACTAGCAAAAGGTGGCGTTACGCCAATTGTGGTTACTAACACAACCTTTATTCAAAGAGCGTACGACCAAATTCATCAAGACCTTTGCATAAATAATAATCCAGCGACAATACTTTTAAATTATTCTTCGTTTGATGGGTTAACCGATGTTACTCACCTAGGAATTTTTGGTGTATCTATGCTTTCAAATATACCAAACCTGGTAACTCTAGCCCCAACTTGCAAAAGCGAATTTATTAATATGCTAAATTATTCAGTCACACAGAAAAAGCACCCAACAGTAATTTTAATTCCTGGCGGGGCAGTAACAGATAGAGAAACTAGCGATAATTTTGACAACTTTAATTATGTGGTTGAAAACGAAGGCAGCAAAGTTGCTATTATTGCATTAGGCGATTTTTACTCGAAAGGTCTAGATTTAACTAAAGAAATAGAAAACAAGTTAGGATTTAAGCCAACACTTATAAACCCAAGGTTCGCTTCGGTTGTGGATGCAGCACTACTTAAAAAGTTGGAAGCTAACCACAAATTAATAATAACCTTAGAAGATGGAATTTTAGATGGTGGGTTTGGTCAAAAGATTGCATCTAATCTTGGGACTACTAACCTTAAGGTTAAAAATTATGGGATTGAAAGAAAATTTTATGATAGATACAACCCAGCTGATTTGTTAAAAGAATTAAATATGACCACTTCGCAAATTATTGAAGAAATAAAATCAATATTATAAACAAAAGGCTATACACTCGTATAGCCTTTTAACTTGTTTGTAATTTTAGACAAATGATATTTTAACAAAATAAAAAGCCATACACGAATGTATGGCTCTTTCATGGTTGCGGGAGAAGGATTTGAACCTTCGACCTTTGGGTTATGAGCCCAACGAGCTTCCGGGCTGCTCTATCCCGCGATAAATAATCAAGCAAATTCACTTGACACTATTAATGTTATCACATTAAAAAATTATTGTCAATAGTTTGCTTGATATTTTTAGTATATTCTAATTTTCTTTTTTTACTACATATTCCCTAACAGAAGTTGAAAATTTATTCCATTTTGTTTTATCAATAGTAAATTTTAACATATCTAGTATTTCCATTTTTATTTTATCCATCAATTTTTCTTCAGCAAAACTATAGGTAGCTTCTTTAGAATAAATTATATGGTCTAAAATATCAATATCATTTAAAACACAACTATTAAACAATTTACTTGTCATTACAATATCATCATTAGATGGGGTACAATTAGATTTTGGATGGTTATGAGCAATAATAATTCTATCTGCATCATTTTTAATGCAGTAGTTGGTAATATCTCTAATTGCAATTTCTACCTTGCTGGCATCACCCGAACCCATTTGCTTTTTGCTAACTAAATTACCAGAAGCGTCTAGAGTAAGCACATAAAATTCTTCTTTTTGAGAATTTTCCATAAGTTTATTTATATAAGACATTGCTTGAATTTGATTTCTTATAACTACGCTATGAATTGAAGAATATTTGCTGTATTGGTTCATTATAGCTGGAACCAATTTAATAAGTATCGCAGTGTTTTCTCCAATACCACCTACATCAAGCAGACTATCTATTGAAGCATCAAACACTTTGTCTAATGAACCAAAGTGTTCAATTAATTTATGAGCAAGCGGATTTGTATCGGCTTGCGGAATTGAATAAAATAGTAATAATTCCAAAACTTCATGCTCGCAAAAACTATCTAGACCAATATTTACGAATTTATTTTTAACTCTACTTCTGTGGTTAACGTGAATATTTTCTCTGGTTCTTTTTGTTTTTTCGATTTTTTCGTTCATGGTTATATGCATCTCCTAGGCGTCAATTAATACTATGATACCAAAATTTTAACAAACTGGCAACCATTTGTTTACAAATTTCGAAAATTGTGATAATATTTACCTTAAAGGAGAAAAAGTATGTTGTGTTTAATAACAGGAGCCACAGGTGGGCTTGGTAAATCATTTGTATATGAATGTGCAAAACGAGGTTGCGATTTAATTTTGTCTGCAACTAATCAAGGCAGATTGGATACATTAAAAGAAGAAGTAAAAGGTAAATATCCAAATATAAATATTTATGCAAAAGAGTGTAAATTAGATAAACAAGAAAGTAGGACCGAACTTTTTGATTATTTAACTCAAAATAATTTAAAGCCAAATATGTTAATTAATAATGCTGGGTATATTCTGGAAGGTAGTGTTAATGGAACTGGGTTAGATGAAATTAATAGTTGTATAGATGTCAATATTTCTGGAACAATGGCTCTAACTTATTGGTTTATAAATAATAGAGATAATTCAAGTAGGGCATATATTTTATTTGTTTCTAGTATGGCGGGGTATTATCCTATGCCACAAATGGCGACTTATGCTTCTACAAAAGCATTTTTAACTCATATGGCAGTGGCGCTACGAAACGAATTGAAAGACAAAAACATTTTTGTAACAGCGGTTTGCCCAGGTAGTATGGCTACAAACGATGCAATGAAAAGGTCTATAAAATCTCAAGGGGTTGGTGGTAAATTATCTTTGCAATCTACCGAAAAAATTGCAAGGGTAGGGATAAACAAGGTGTTTAAAAACCGACCAATATGGGTTCCTGGTGGATTTAATAAACTTATGATATTTTTTTCAAAAATTTTCCCTAAAAAAATAATCGCTAGTGTTGTTGGTGCTAGATGGCGAAAGTGCGAAAAGAAACGTGGTGAATATAGATAAAAAAATAAAGACATATCTGTGCGATATGTCTTTTTTATAACTTAATTTAAGTTAAACTATTTTACTTAGTTGGTCAGCTAATTTGTGAAGTTGTTTTTTGTTTTTTAGATTGGCTAGTTTTTCATCTGCTTTATTATAATTTTGCAATAAGTAGTCTTTGCCTTCATCTGTAATGGTGTAATAAATTTCTTTTTTATTTGCAGGTTCTCGGTGCTTTACAATTAAATTTTCTTTTATTAATCGGTTGCACATTATTGCAATGTTGCTTCGTGCCATTCCAAGTTTTTCAATTAAAAGATTTGGGTTGGTTTTTTCGTTTTTATTAATTAAATGCAATACCTTTAAACGTATATCAAATTTATCTGACCTTTTTAATAAGTATTCAAGATTTATTATAATGGATAGTATTTCTTCGCTTGTTGTGTTCATCGTGCTTATTATATCCTTGTAAATAGTGGTTCGGTAATGTTTAATTCTATGCCAGGGGTTACGTTAATTGGGTTCCAAGTAGGGGTTTCGTTAAGATTCAAAATTTCTCTAATTTTCTTTGCTGTTTTTGGCATAAATGGCTCAGTTAAGTTGCTAAGGTTTGCAATTAAATAAGCACAAGTGAAAATAGTGTTATTAAATTCATCGATGTTTTCTTTTGCTTGAACCCAAGGTTTTTGTTCGTCAAAGAACTTGTTGCCTTGTTCTATTAAATCCATAATAAAGTTGCCAGCTTTTTTAAATTCTATATTTAAAATTGCATCTTTAACATTTTTGTAGGTTTCTTCAACCAAAGCCTTAATTTCTGGGTTTATTTTGCCTTCAGGCAAGTTGGTTAAACCTTTATATTTTAAGGTTCTGTTTACAAGGTTACCAAACTTGTTAACAATTTCGTTATGAGTGTTTGTGTATAATTCTAAAGTAAAGTTAGTATCCTTTTTTTCTGGTCCGTTTATGGTAAAGAAAAATCTTAATGTGTCGGTATTGTATTCTTTTGCCCAACGCAAGGCTTCAAAAGTGTTTCCGTTTTTACTTTTACTAATTTTTTGGTCATTCATTAATAAATATTCTGCACTAACCATTCGGTTAGGAATAACAAAGTTTTCATGCAAACCTTCTAACATTGCTGGTAAGAATAAACTGTGGAAAACAATATTGTCTTTTGCGTGGCACATATATATAAGTTTTTCTTTATCTGTGTCATGGTCGGTTTTCCAAAAATCTTGCCAGTCAAAACCTTTTTCTTCAGATACTTTCATACTGCCGGTTAAATAGCCAAGCAAAGCTTCCCACCATACCCAAACAACTTTGCCTTCAAAGCCAGGAACTGGAATTTCTACGCCCCAGTCCAAATCTCTAGAAAAATCTCTATCTCGTAGGTCTTTTAAATACTTTAGGGTTTCGTTTATGCTGTTTGCACGCCAATATTTTTTGTTGTCTTCTAGGTGTTTTGTTAAAAAGTCTTTAAATGCAGTTAACTTAAATACTAAAACCTTGCTTTCTCTTTGTTCAGTTTTAGAACCGCAAATTAGGCAAGTCGCATTTTCTAGGTCTTGTTCGTTTGGAACATAACCGCAGTCGCAGTTATCGGCTTTGGTTCTAGAACCACAAACAGGGCAGGTTATTTCCACTTCGGTATCTGCAACAAACTTATTGCATGTAGGGCAGAATGGACGCTTAATTGTTTTTTCGTATAAATAGCCGTTATCATATAACTTTTTAAAAATCTCTTTGCAATGTTCTTTGTGGTAATCTTCGTAGGTTATGCCAAATCTATCAAAAGAAAAGTCAAAAGCGTTTAATGCTTCTACGAAATTTTTGTGATAAACATCAACAATCTCTTTTGGAGAACATCCTTGTGCTTTTGCTTTTATAGATGGCTTTGTGCCGTGAGAGTCAGAGCCTGAAATCATTAAGACACGGTCACCGTCCATACGGTGAAATCTTGCAAGAATATCGCCAGACAATGAACTTGCTATATAACCTAAATGTAAATTATTATTAGCGTATGGCCAAGACACGCATACTACAACATTTTTATTACTCATTTTTTTCTCCTAAATAAATATATTTGAGTCTATACCCAGATTGCATATTTTGTCAAGTAAAAATATTTAAACAAGCCAAATATAATTATGAAAAGATAATTACCAAGTATATTTTTTTTGTTAATTTAGATACTAAAATCATAGGAGAAAATCATGTATTATAATAAATTTTGGACAAAACTTAATATCATTATTGTATCTATATTATCAGTTATATTTATAGGTTCTATCATTATTATTTGCTTGACACCTAAAAACGAATCGGTGGTTATGCCAGAAAAGTCGCTTGTTGGTAATAACACAACAAATAATCAAAATGGTGACGATGGTAATAATAACGTAACTAATAACGAACTAAACGAAAGCGTGGTAGATGGACCATTGCTTGCTCCGTTTGTGGATATGGCTAGTTGGGTGGATACATCTAATAAGTATAGTATAAACGGCACTCCCGACCTTGGCGTTATTTATGACGAAATTGGTTGTGAGTATGTGTTTTTAGGATTTATACGACCAGACGATAATAAACCGCTTTCTACCGATGGAACAATAAGATGGGGCTGGGGTGGCTTTTATGATTTAAGCGAAAAGGGCAACGATGGCTTTCAATATGAAGGAATTAAAAAGTCTATTCAAAACCTAAGAGATCGTGGCGGTGATGTGTTTGTTTCGGTTGGCGGACAACTAGGCAAGGCACCATGGGTGGTTACTCAAAATGTAACAAAACTAAAAGATATGTATGTTGAAATAATAAACGCTTACGACCTAAAAAGGATTGACCTTGATATAGAAGAAACCAACCAAGGCTATGAAGAAAATGTGGCAAACGCAAAAGCAATAAAGAAAGCCCAAGACCAAACTGGGGTAGAAGTAGTGTTAACAATTCCAGTTATGCCATATGGTTACACAAACACTCAAAAGAACCTACTAAGAGCATATATCGGCAACGGCGTAAACATTAAGTTTATAAACAATATGGCAATGTGCTATGGCTCAGAAGTTAACCCAGGTGAAAATTTTGCTGAAGCATCTATTAGAGCAATAGACTCAGCGTGCGCTCAAGTTAAGAGTATTTATGCTGAGTACGGTGTAGACAAAACTGAGGCAGAAGTATATAAAATGCTAGGAGCGACTGTGGATATTGGCTATGAAAATAGTTATAACCCAGTATTCACTCCAGAAATGACCAAACAAGTCGCAGAATATGCAAACAAGGTTGGTTTAAGTTTATTCTCTTATTGGTGTTTAAACCGAGATAGTATGATGCAATACAATAGTGCAATATCTAGCCAATACGATTTTTATCAAGCAAGTTTAGCATTTTTAGAAAAATAAAATAAAAAATTTTCTCAAAATGGGCAAATTTAAGTGCAAATGTGAAATTTTTATGATATAATTTTGTATAATTAATGTATTATTGAGGTAATATATGGGTCTATTTGGGAAGAAAAAGAAAGAAGATACTAAGCTTTCAGCAGAGATAAAAATGGATAATCTTAACGATTTAGAAGATATGGAAGAAGGAAAAGGTGGTGGATATGTTTCTAGTATGTCATCATCTACTAATTCTGAACTTCAAGATTTGTTAAACGAATTTAGAGAAATGCGTTCCAACATTACTCAAAGCAATAACGCCGAAGCGAACACCGACGCGAACACCGACGCAAACACCGACGCAAACGCCGAAGCCAGCGAAGAACCAGAAGAAGAAATAATAGAAGACGAAAGCGTTGACGAAGGCGAGGAGTATGATGTAGACGAAGACGAAAGTGCTTCTATTGAAAACTTTTTAACTGGTAAAGAAACTGAAGAACCAGAAGATGAGATAGTTGAAGAAGAAACTGTCGAAGAAGAACCAGAGGAAGAAATTGTCGAGAAGCCAGAAGAAAAAGCCGAAGACGAAAACCCTGTTGACGTAGAAGTTTCTATATCTGATGCCCCTAGTGAAGTGGTAGAAGAAGAATCTTTAGCCAGCGAAGACGACTTGGCTCCAGAAGAAGTGGTAGAAGATGAACCAATTAAAGAGCAAATCGAAGAACCAGTCGAAGACGTTGAAGAACCTGAGCCAGTAGCAGAACCAGTGGAACTTCCTAAAAATGTTATAACCAGTGAAGAACTAGAAAAGAAATTTAATGAGTTTGAAAACAGACTACTTAATGTAATTAGTATGCAACTAGCAAATGTGGCTACGCCTAATAATGAGCCCGCTAGTAAGCCAGTGGCTGTTGAACCAGAAAGAAGAAGTGAAGACGATGGTGCAGAACTAAACATTTCTTATGATGGTGGCAAACTTGTTATTAATGGCTTTAAGTTTGATGGTGAAGTTGTTATGTTTACGCCACTAGACTCAATAAAACCTGCAACATGGGAAGAAGTTGTTAGAAGAAAAGGTCATTGCACCTATCACTTAACAACATCAGGTAATGGTGGTTGGTTTATAAAAAAGAGTAATGCGCCTAATCCTTATGCTTATATAGAAAAGAAAGAAGATGCTGAAGAACTTGCAAAAATTTATGCAAGACGTGAAAAGGCAGAATTGAAAATACATAATGCAAAAGGGGTAATAGAAAAATCGTTAAGTTTTGGCAGAGAAAAGTTAAGAGGATAAAATAAATAAAGCAGATGGAATTTTCCATCTGCTTGTTTTGCTTTCGTAAGTTACAAAAATATTTATGGTTGCATTAATTTGAATTATTTTGTTAAATATGGGCATTTAAAGAAAATAAAGTGCCCAATTTATAAAAAACCCTTGACTTTTTTTTTGTGCAAGCGTATACTTGCAGAGTATTTTATCATGAGAAACTGCGACTATTGTCCGTGGTCCATTTTGGTAAAACTCTCGCACAATTTAATAAAAGTTAGGGATTTAGTTGTTTTTTTGTGAGAATAGGTCGAACCTATTTCTACAAAAATGTTACAACAAATAAACTAGCAAAGTCAAGCAATTTTCACAAAATTTTTTAAGGGGATTAAAAATGGCAATTAAAGTTGAAAAGAAAAAGTATGGTAAAACCGAGCGTTACACTTTTGGAAGTATTAAAGAAGCGATTGATATACCATACCTAGTGGAAATTCAGAAGAACTCTTTCAATTCCTTCACTACTGACGGCATCGCTGAAGTATTGAGGGATTTTTCGCCTATTTCCGATTCTGATAACCTAAACAGAGAGGAAGAAGACAAAGATTCTAAAATTGAATTACACTTCTTGGAGCATACAATTTCTGGAACTCCAAAATACTCAGAAAGTGAGTGCAAAATGCGAGATGCTACATACTCGCTACCTTTAAAGGTTAAAGTTAGATTGGTTTACAAAGAAACTGGAGAAGTTGTTGACCAAGAAGTTTATATGGGCGAAATTCCTATCATGACAAAAGATGGTTCGTTCATTATAAATGGTGCCGAAAGAGCAATTGTCAGCCAACTTGTTCGTAGCCCAGGTGTTTATTGTAAACAAGGGGTTAACAAAACTGGTAATTTCGTTATTGAAACGGATATTATGCCAGCAAGAGGTGCGTGGCTTGAATTTGAAGAAGACACAAATGGTGTTTTGTGGGTTCATATTGATAGAACCAGAAAACTTATTGCGTCTGTTCTTCTTCGTGGTCTTGGACTAGGTACAGATGAAGAAATTCTATCTATTTTCGACAATAACCCAATAATTAAAAAGACCCTTGAAAAAGATATTACAAAAAGTGAAGAAGAAGCCTTGGTTGAATTAAGTAAAAGACTACGACCAGGTGAAGTATTAAACTTAAAAGCTATTAAAAAGTATATTAATAACCTATTCTATAACCCAAGACGATATGATGTTAGCCGTGTTGGTAGATATAAGTACAATCAAAAATTGTCTTTAGCTAACCGAGCAGAAAACTTAGAACTTACACGTGACGTCGTTGTTAATGGTAAAGTTGTTGCTACCGCTGGCGAAACACTTACGCTTGAAAAAGGCACTGAAATTCAAAATATGGGTGTTAACGAAGTTTACGTTAAAACCAAAAATGGCGAATTTAAGATTATGGGTAACAACCGTGTAGACCTAAAAGCGTTTACTGGTATTGACCCAGCCGAAGTTGGCATTAAAGAAATGGTTCACACTCCAACACTTCTAGAATTATTAGATGGTGTTAAGTCGCTTGAACAAAAGAAAGAAATTATAAGAAACAATTCAGATATTTTACAATCAAGACACGTTGTGTTAGACGATATTTTATCTGCAATTAACTACCACTTGTCTTTAAGTGAAGGTATTGGTCATATGGACGATGTTGACCATCTTGGCAACAGACGTGTTAAAACTGTAGGCGAACTATTAACCAACCAATTCTTTATTGGTATGGCAAGACTAGAAAGAGTAATTCGTGAAAGAATGCAAGTTCAAAACATAAATGAAGTTACTCCAAGTTCTCTTATTAATGTAAGACCAGTTTCATCTGCAATCCGTGAGTTCTTTGGCTCATCTCAAATGTCGCAGTTTATGGAACAAACAAACCCAATTGCTTCACTAACACACAAAAGAAAACTTACAACCCTTGGTCCTGGCGGTCTTAGCCGTGAAAGAGCGGGCTTTGATGTGCGTGATGTCCACTATACTCACTATGGTAGACTTTGCCCAAATGAAACCCCAGAAGGACAAAACATTGGTCTTATTAACTCTCTTGCAACTTATGCAAAGATTAATGAATATGGCTTCTTGGAAGCTCCATATAGAAAGGTAGATAAAGTAAATGGCGTTGTAACAAACGAAGTTGTTTATATGACTGCCGACAAAGAAGATAGATATATTGTTGCCCAAGGTAACGAAAAACTAACTGAAGACGGACATTTTGTTAATAAACGTGTTATCTGTCGAAAGAAAGAAGAAGTTATTGAAACAAACGCTAACGATGTAGACTTCATGGATGTATCTCCAAAAGAAGTATTCTCTGTTGCGACAACTCTAATTCCATTCCTTGGAAGTGATGATGCGGTTCGTGCGCTTGTTGCATCTAACCAACAGCGTCAAGCGGTTCCACTACTTAAAAAGGAAGCTCCAATTGTTGCTACCGGTATGGAACATAAAATTGCTGTAGATAGTGGTGCGGTTATTGTTGCTGAAAATGATGGCGTAGTTTCTTATGTATCTAGCGATAAAATTGTTGTTACTTGCTACGATGGAACTAAAGACGAATACCATCTAGATGGATTTATACGTAGTAACAACAGCACTTGCATGAAGCAAATTCCTATTGTTAAGCATGGCGATAAAGTTATAAAGGGTGATGTACTTGCCGATGGTCCATCTACTTGTGATGGTGAACTTAGTGTTGGTAAAAACATCCTAATTGCTTATATGCCTTGGGAAGGATATAACTTTGAAGACGCGGTTCTAATTTCTGATGAACTTGTTAAAAAAGACACACTAACTTCTCTTCATATTGAAGAATATGAACTAGATTGCCGTGATACCAAACTTGGTCCTGAAGATATAACAAGAGATATTCCAAACGTAGGTGAAGATGCTCTTAAAGACCTTGATGAAAATGGTATTATAAGAATTGGTTCTGAAGTTGTTCCTGGTGATATTTTGGTTGGTAAAGTTACTCCAAAGGGTGAAACAGAACTAACTCCAGAAGAAAGATTATTAAGAGCTATATTTGGTGAAAAGGCTAGAGAAGTTAGAGATACATCTCTTCGTGTTCAACATGGTGAAGGTGGTGTAGTTATAGACGTTAGAGTTCTAACTCGTGAAAACAAAGACGAATTAGCAACAGGCGTTAATAAACTTGTTAGAGTTTACATTGCTCAAAAGAGAAAAATGAGCGTTGGTGATAAGATGTCTGGTAGACACGGTAATAAGGGTGTCGTTGCAAGAATTTTACCACAAGCAGATATGCCATTCCTTGCTGATGGTACTCCAATTCAAATTCTATTAAACCCTATGGGCGTGCCTTCTCGTATGAACCTAGGTCAGTTACTAGAAGTTCACTTGGGTATGGCTGCAAAGAATATGAACTGGAAAGTTGCAACACCAATATTTGACTGTGCAACCGACAAAGAAATTCAAGAAATGTTTGTTAAAAACGGAATGAGCCCAGATGGTAAAGTTGACCTATACGATGGTAGAACGGGCGAAAAATTCCCTAATAAAATTACAGTTGGTATTATGTATATGCTAAAACTTCATCACCTTGTTGATGATAAGATGCACGCAAGATCAACTGGTCCATACTCACTAGTAACTCAACAACCTCTTGGTGGTAAAACACAATTTGGTGGTCAGAGATTTGGTGAAATGGAAGTTTGGGCACTTGAAGCGTATGGTGCCGCTAATGTTCTTCAAGAAATGCTTACAGTTAAGTCCGATGATATTCAAGGTAGAACCAAAACTTACGAAAGTATTGTTCGTGGTGATGCTGTTGCAGAACCAGGTATACCTGAATCATTTAAGGTGTTAATTAAAGAATTACAAGGCTTAGCCTTAGACGTTAAAGTTCTAACCGAAGACCACGAAGAAATTGGTTTAAGAGAACTAGTTGAAGACGAAGACGATGAAATGGATAGAGTTTCTGCAAAGCAAAAGAGCGAAGAAGTAACCGAAGAAGTAGAACTTGATATTCCAGAACACGATGAAACCTTAGACGAAGACGCAAGCGTGTTAGAGTCTAACGATGATGACCTATTTGATTTTGATGACGAATTTTAACAAATAACTTAAGCAAATAAATTATGGGGAGAAAGTAATGTTTGAATTAAACAATTTTGAGGCTATGCAAATTGGTGTTGCTAGTCCAGAAAAAATCCGTGAATGGTCTTATGGCGAAGTTACAAAGCCAGAAACAATCAACTATAGAACCCAAAAGCCAGAAAGAGATGGTTTGTTCTGTGAACGAATTTTTGGACCTACAAAAGATTGGGAATGTCATTGCGGTAAATATAAAAGAATTAGATATAAGGGCGTTGTTTGCGATAAGTGCGGAGTTGAAGTTACAAAATCTAAGGTTCGTAGAGACAGAATGGGGCATATTGAACTAGTATGCCCAGTATCTCACATTTGGTATTTTAAGGGTGTTCCAAGCAGAATTGGTATGTGTTTGGATTTGTCTATAAAGCAACTAGAACAAGTTCTTTATTTTACAGCCTTTATAGTAACTGACCCAGGTGAAACCCACCTAGAATACAAACAAGTTTTAAACGATAGAGAATATAGAGAAGCAATTGAGCAATATGGTTCTAAAGCGTTTAAAGCAGGTATGGGTGCTGAAGCAATAAAGACCCTTTTAAGCCAAATTGATGTTGAAAAAGAATGTAAAGAATTAAAAGAAATAGTTGTTACTTGCAAAGGTCAACGTAAACTAAAAGCAAGCAAAAAACTAGAAATAATGGAAGCATTCTACCAAAATAATACAAAGCCAGAATGGATGATACTTGATGTAGTTCCAGTAATTCCACCAGAACTACGTCCTATGGTTCCACTAGATGGCGGTAGATTTGCTACAACCGACCTAAACGATTTGTATAGACGTGTTATTAACCGTAACAACCGACTAAAGAAATTGATGGATTTAGGTGCTCCAGATATTATCATTAGAAACGAAAAGAGAATGTTGCAAGAAGCTGTAGATGCTTTGATTGATAATGGTAGGAGAGGCAAGGCTATAACTGGTGCTAACGGCAGAGAATTAAAGAGTTTGTCTGGTATGCTTAGAGGTAAGCAAGGCAGATTCCGTCAAAACCTTCTTGGTAAGCGTGTAGACTACTCTGGTAGATCAGTTATTGTATCTGGTCCAGAACTTAAATTGTATCAATGCGGTGTGCCAAAAGAAATGGCTCTAGAACTATTTAAGCCTTTTGTTATGAAAAGAC
>USNN01000006.1 GCA_900556185.1 uncultured Eubacteriales bacterium | reverse complement strand
AGGCTGTTACTATAACCATATATTCTACTATTGGTGCAACTAGAGCTATTGAACCGCTAATTTCGTGTGAATTATTGTTGTATGTAAATTTTATTATAAAAGTTTGTTCACTTTGTGAATTATATGGGTCGTATTCAGATTCGACAAATTGAACCCTGCTATCAGACAACTTAATAGTTTCTAAACATAACATTTTGCCAGACGCACCGTAACTTCCATGAATAGGAACAAGTATATCTTCTAATCTAGCACCAGCAAAATAACCTGTTACAGTGATAGAATCCTCAACTATTAAATCTTCTTCTAATGCTGTTGGGTCTACAACTGTGATGTCTATTGTGCTTATAACAGTATCGTCAGCAGATTCGCCACCTAAGCAATACTTAAAGGTTATAGTATAATTTCCAACTGCTTCGCTATTAAAGGTTGTTTCAACATAAAACGACCCAGCCACTCTAGACGCCTCATAGTCTAGATAAAAACTATCGCCATTTTCGTTGATTGCTTTAACTTTAAAGTTTGAAAAATCTTCTAGTTGGTCACCCACATTGTAAGATTGCTTAATGGTTGCTTCATTCATTTCAAAACTAACTGGAACAAATGCAATTACTTTTAGTGTAACACTGCAGGCTGTATTAATTTTTCCATTAATAACTGGATACAAGGTGTATGTGCCAATAGTATGAATATCAACTACACTACCATCCAATGTTTTCCATTGCAAGTTTTGGTAATATGTTTCTTTATCCATATTACTATAGGTTATACCAACTGAATGATTTTTTAATGCTTCGTCTACACTGCTAAACCCAGTGTCTTCTAATAAGGTAACTTCTTCATCACCAATCAATCTAACATTTTCTTCTTTAACGGTTAAGGTTATTTCAAATGTTAAAGTTATGGTGCCATAAGTGCTGTTCTTGCCAATCACTTTTACAGTGGCAGTGCCTTTATTTAGGTTATTTGAATATTCCACTGTGTAATCTGTATCATAGATATCTATATCACCTAGTTTAACACTTATTATATTTGGTTTTAAATAATCGCCAGTATATTCAATTTCAGTGTACTCAAGAGTTACTACCGCACCCGCAATATTTAATGTTTCAATTGTAAAAGGAATCAACACTTCGGTTTCGCCGTTAACCCAACAATAGTTAACATCATCAAGTAATGTAACTATAATGTTTTGAGTGCCAGCAATCATTCTTGTGTTGTTTCTTACAATCATAATAGTTGCATCTACACCATCTAACACTGCTGTTTGAGATGTGCCATTATAGGTATAAGTACCAACAAGTGTTGGAACTGAAAGTGCTTTAGGTGTTACTGTAATAGTAATAGTCAAAATTCTATCTGTGTAGTTCACTGGGTCTGGATTATAAACAACTTCATATTCATTTACATTGCAAGTAGGAACAATATTTTCGTTTTTCCATGTGCAATGTTCGTTTAAAAATGAAACATAATCAGCCAAAGTTTTTGTTTCGTCATAAACTATAGTTCTTGGGGCATGAACGCAAGAAGGTGCTTCTGCCTTGCTTAAAACTAAAGTTATTGAAAGTTTTTTATCGTTATAATTTCTGCTATCTGGGTTATAAATTGCATCGTAAGAAGTTATGTTGCATTTAGGAACATCTTCTTCATTTACCCATCTAAAGCCTTCATTTAAGGCATAGTTAGATAAATGTGTAGAAGCGTCATAAGTGCCAGTTAATGCTGGGTGTGATATTTCTAAAATATCTGCCTTTTCTAGGTCTATTGTTAGTAAAACAGTTCTATCTCTATAGTTAACAGAATCAGTGTTATAGTACGCCTTATATGTTTTAACATCGCAGTAAATAAATTCGTTTTCATCTGCCCAACTATATCCTGCTGGCAATGTGTAATCTTTTAATTGTTTTTTAGATGCACTATAAGTTCCAGAAAAACTTGGAATGGTTTCTTGTTCTGGGCTAGGACACATTGCTTTCAAAATTTCAAAATCCAGGTAAATTTCGTCACTTGAGCCATTTGTCCACATATAATTGTCTTTATCTTTAAATGCCACAACCACGCTTTGAGTGCCGACAATTTTTCTAACATTATTAGAAACTGTCATTATGCTTGCATCAAAATTGCCATCTAAAACTGCAGTTTGTTCTTCGCCGTTATAGATATATTCGCCAACAATAGTTGGTCTTTCTACAGATAACTTATTAATTGTCCAGCTAATATTTTTAGCGTCGGTTGTGCCGTCTGCCCAAACAAAAGAATTTGTATCTACAATAGATACAACCGCATCTTGTGTGCCTGCGTTTGTTCTTTTGTTATTAGTTATTGTCATTCGGCTTTCATTAAAGCCATCCAAACTTACAGTTTGTTCAGTTCCATTATAGGTGTATTCACCAGAAACTGTAGGAACAGCCAATACGCCCTTCCCTACATTTATTGTAACCTTAATTGGGTCAAAATCACTGTAGGCTATACTAATATAATAGGTGCCAACTGGCAAACTATCCTTACTTAATACGTCGTCTTCGTCGGTTACAGAATAGCCACCTTTACCCTGTTCAACATCTACCTCAGAACCATCTTTTTTAACTAGTTTAACACTAAAAGCGGTAGACCAATCTATGGTTTCTCCGTATTCAAAATTTAGTGTTGGGTTTTCGTTTGTAAATGAATAACCCGTTTCACCAATATATACTTTTACATTTACGACTGAACTGTCTTTACAGCCAGTAAACAAAAGTAAACAAGGAATTATCAATACAGCGAAAACAAGAAAAATACTTAACTTCTTTTTCACAGAACCCCTCTCCTTTCAAAAATCTATCACATTTTATTATACTATAGTATCTGCCCGATTGCCAAATAAAAAGCAAAAAAAATAGACATTTCTTTACAAAATGTCCACTTTTTATATTTACATTTCCTTTCTATCATCTAAGGCCTTACCTAGGGTAACTTCGTCAGCAAACTCAATATCAGACCCCATTGCCACGCCTTGCGCTAGCCTTGTAACTTTTACGCCTAATGGTTTTAATAGCCTTGCTATATACATAGCAGTTGCTTCGCCTTCTACATCTGTGTTAGTTGCCATTATAACTTCGGTAATTTTTTCTGCATCAATACGCTTTAACAGTTCTGCTATTCTAATGTCTTCTGGTCCCCTGCCTGCAAGTGGGCTAATTGTGCCATGTAACACGTGATACCCCACACTAAAGTTTTTAGCCCTTTCTATTACGCTAACATCTTTAGGTTCTGCCACAACACAAATAATTGAACTATTTGTGGTTTTGCAGTGCATACAAGGGTCGGTATCGGTATAATCACCGCAAATAGAACAAAACTTAACATTGTTTATAACATCCATTATACTACTAGCAAAATCTTCAGCCTCTTCTTTTTTCATATTTATAATAGCATACGCATATCTTGTTGCAGTTTTATTACCAACCCCTGGTAATTTAGAAAAATTATTAACGAGTTTACCTATTGGCTCAATATATGATGCCATTACATAAGTCCTCCAAATTTACCCATTTTTTTAGCCTTTAATTCAGCTAGTTTTTCAGTTGCATCGTTTAGTGCGACAACAATCATATCTTCTAGCATTTCAACATCTTCTGGGTCTACTATAGATGGGTCTATATTCACCCCTTGAACCTCAAATTTACCATTAATAGTAACCTTAACTAATCCGTTAGAAGCAACACCTTCTATTATAGATTCTTCTAGTTCTTGTTGTGCTTTAACTGCCTCTTGTTGTAATTTTTGAGCTTGTTTCATAAGTGCTTGCATATTGCCACCACCAAATCCACCAAAATTTGCCATATATTTCTCCTTATTCTGTTATTTTAATATATTCGCCAAAAGCGTCTTTTAATTTTTTTACCATAACTTCCATTGGGTCTTCATTATACACAAAGTTTAACTCGTAACCGAAACTATCACAAAACTCTTGCAATATTTTTTTGCTTTCTGCATTATTTAGCGATTCAGACTTTGTGCCAGCAGTTGCCACAATAGTCAACTTGTTTTCTTCTAATTCTATTTTATCCGCAACTGCAACACCCGCATATGTTAACATATTGCCAGTTCGCCTTAAGTATGCCATAAGTTCGCCAACAATATTAACTTTTGAACTTGTTTTTAATTCGTTGTTAAAAACCTTAATTTCAGTTATTTTTTTTTTAACTTCAAGATTTGCACCTTGAAGTTTCTTTTCTATATTTGTTACTCGTTGTTCTAGATTTATAAAATTCATTGCCCTTATTAACGCAGTTTCTAGAACTATTCTTGGATGCACACTATACCTTAGGTCTTGTTCTACTGTGCTAAGAGATTCTATTGCACTCAGTATGGTTTTATAGTTTTCATCACTAGCCTGACCTTTCATTTTTAAAAAGGTGTCAGTTGGTACAACAACCATCTCTTTTGCCATAGGCTCACTTACTGTGTGAATAACTAGTAAATCTCTTAAGTATGTTATAATTTCTTTACTTAATACTTGCGGTGGTTTTCCCGTTCCTAAAATTTTATCTAGTTCTTCTAGCATTTTGCCAAGTGATTTTTGCGTTAAAGCCTCTATAATATCATATAATTTGTCTTTTTCTATGCTTCCTACTACTTTTGCAACGCTATCATAAGTTAAGTTATTGTTTGAGTAGGCTATTACCATATCTGCTATACTTAACGCATCTCTAACACTACCATTGCCAGCACGAGCAATAATATTTACAGCCTTTTCATCAAATGAAATTTTACTGTCTGTTAAAATACGTTTTAATAACTCTGCAATTGCTTCGGTGGATACAAGTTTAAAATCAAACCGCATACATCTACTCAAAATTGTTGCAGGAATTTTGTGCGATTCGGTTGTCGCTAAAATAAACACAACGTATTTTGGAGGTTCTTCTAGGGTTTTTAGTAGTGCATTAAACGCAGATGGCGAAAGCATATGAACTTCGTCTATAATATAAACCTTATATTTGCCATTAACTGGTGGATATTTAACCTGTTCACGAAGTTCCCTTATTTCATCTACGCCATTATTACTAGCCGCATCAATTTCCAATATGTCTAGGTTATTGCTTTCACTTAAACTTTTGCAAGCCTTACATTCCCCACAAGCCGACCCATTAACTGGATGCTCGCAGTTTATGGCTCTTGCAAAAATTTTTGCTGTAGATGTTTTACCCGTTCCTCTGCTTCCACAAAACAAATAAGCATGACCCACTTTGTCGTTTTCAATTTGATTGATTAAAGTTTTAGTTATGTGTTCTTGGTCTATAACTTCATCAAACTTAGTTGGTCGATACTTTCTGTATAATGCTAGATAACTCATTTATTTCTTCCTTTTAATTTTGTTTTTATTCTTTGCAGACAATTGTCTATGCTTTTTACTGGTTTATTTACAATGGTTGCTATTTCAGATTGTTTTAAACCATCTAAGTAATAGTTTAACACAGTTTTTTCAAACTCAGATAAATTTAATGTAATTTCATCTTCTTCGTTAGAAATTTTTGTTAAAACGCGGTCTTCTAGTGGAACAACTGTAGGTTGAGCCATATTTGTGGTTTCTACAAAATCTTCACTAGATAGCGACACAAAATTAGACATTGGTAAATTTCTTTTGCTATTAGACCTTTTCACCGCATCTATAATTTGGCGTTTAGCACACATTAGTAAAAACGCCTTAAATGCCGGACTACCAATTGCACCGTGGCTAGTGTCATAAGTTTTAAACCCCGAAGCCAAACCAATTAAACCTTCTTGGTATAAGTCTTCTATAGACCCATCTGAAATGTAATACTTTTTTGCTATTGCTAGAACTTCATCTGAGTATTCTTTAATTATAGACTCTAATTGTAGTTCTTCCATACTTTTTCCTTTAATTTTTTCGTTGTCTTATGGCTTCGTATACCACAATGCCTGCACTAACTGATGCATTTAGTGAGTTAATTTTTCCAAACATTGGAATAGATATAACTCCATCGCAAAGTTTTTTAGTTAACTTGCTTACGCCAAACCCTTCAGAACCAACTACAATTGCAATATCTCCAGTTAAATTTGTTTTTGTCATTGGTTCGCCGTCCATATCGGCACAATATACAAAAATATTTTTACTCTTTAGTTCTTCAATTGCTCGGTTTAGGTTTACAACTTTAGCCACCCTTACTCTTTCAGACGCACCAGCTGAAACCTTAACTACTGTTTCGGTTACGCCAACTGCTCGGTCTTTTGGTATAATAACACCATGCACGCCAGCACACTCAGCAACTCTTAGCACACTGCCTAGGTTATGTGGGTCTTCAACCCCGTCTAATATAAGAATAAAGGCTGGTTCATTCTTGGCTTTTGCGTACGCTAAGATGTCTTCAACCGAACTATACTTAAAATCAGTTGATAGTGCAATTACGCCTTGGTGCTTTTTAGTTACACTAAGTTCGTCCATCTGCGATTTATTTATATATTGAACCTTTACCCCGTTTGCTTTTGCTAGGTTAACAAGTTCATTGTTTGCTGACCCATTTTGAATAAGTATTTTTTCTATTGTTTTATGAGAAAGTATACACTCTCTTACTGCGTTTTTTCCTTCTATCTTCATAATATCTCTCTTAGTTAAAAATTAGATTTAATAATTCTTTTAGTCTTTGCAAGTTGCCTGCTAAATATAAATACCCAATCAAGGCTTCTAGGGCTGTGGCGTGGCGATAAGTTTCAATTGAATAATTTTTCGCTTTGGTATGAATGTTTGTGTTTCTTGCTCGCCTAACCAAGTCTTTTTCTTCGTCGGTTAAGGTATCCATAATTTTAAACAATGCATCTTCTTGGGCTTTTGCATTTACCATAGTTGCTGTGGTTTTTGTTAAATTATCCACCTTGGTTTTGTATAAATCTAGCACTTCGGTTTTTACATATAACGAATATATGCTATCCCCCACAAAAGCCATAACTAGTGGGTTTAAAAACTTAACTTCTGAAATGGTTTTGGTATTTTTTTTGCCTTTTATTAAATCATTAAATTCCATATTATCATTATAGCAGTAATTATTTAAAATTGCAATTAGTTTTATAAAAAGCAAAATACCACTAGGCAGTTTCCCCAGTGGTATTTTGAATTTTTTCCTTATTTTTAAATTTTAGTTTAACCTTTTGAACAAGATTAGTTGCCCATGGCTTATAAGGGCTATCTAGTTCCACTGCAAGCATAAGTAGATACACAATAATTAGTTTATACGAAGAAATTATCGCACAGTCAAACATCCCATACCCTGCCATTGCCACATATGAAATAATTGCAAACAACTTAAATGTGGTAAAGTTTTTAAAAAATGAAATGTATCTAGTGTAATAATAGTAAAGTGCACAAATAACGCCAAATATTCCCATACTTGCGACAATTTGTAGTATTGTATTATGGGCTCGAACCATTCCATCGGCTTGAATTTCGGTGTCGTTAAAGAAACCCATTCCAAACACAGGATGCTCTTTAAATTGACTTAAGTAATATGTGAATAATTCTTCTCTGCCGTTGTCGTCTAGCCCAATATTTAAAAACTGACCAAATATTTCTGAAAAGTAGTTATTAACAGCAATAATTCCAATTACAGCCATAACACCGATGTTTAAAAGTGCTTGCCATCTATTCAACTTAATTACAGACACCACTAAAGTAGCCAAATAAACGACCGACCCAACAAGTATCATACTTCTGCAATTTGTTAAAAATATTGCACAATAAAACAACGTGCCGAGAATCATATAAGGCAATTGCACTCTTTTGCCTTTTGCAAGGTAAAATGCAAGCGGTATGCAAACTGCTAGCATACAAGCGAGCGAATTTGTTATTGCCCAACCAAGCACCAATGTTTTTGTTGTTATTATAACCTTTATATCTGGCGAATTTACTAAGAATATTAGCATTTCCACCACCATAACAACGCCAAGTGCCACAATAGACTTAGCTATTTCTTCTTTAGAGTTTTCGTCTGAGCACTTATAAAGTAAACAATATAGCCCAAGTAGCCCTAGATGCACGCCAACTGCTATCATAACCTTAGTTACAGTTTGCCCAGGATACCCTACGCCCGCTAGCGCTATTGCAACAATACTAATAACGTACGCAATAAAGAATTTGCTATTAACAATTTTTCGGTCGTCTTTTTGGTAATTATTTAAAAAGTAGTAAACCCCACTAAGTAAAACAAGCACGACAACAATAATGGAATACACTAAAAACGCAGGCGTTAACCTACTCATAAATTCGGTATCAACCATCGCTGGAATTACAACAGCAACTAACGCAAACCTGTTTAATGATTTACTTGTTAAAAAGTTTAAAATTAGTGTTACTCCTGCCACGGTTATTCCAATATATGAGTTTTTTAAAGCCCAACTTAGTATCACCATAAAAGTAAAAAAGGCATAATAAAAGTCAGACTTAAAAAACCATTCTAAGCCCTGCTTTGCTTTTATAAAAATGTCTTTAACTTTATCTTTCATAACAAATTTATGTTACCACAATTAAATTAATATTGCAATTGGTTTTTATGGGTTTACCTTATAAAACCATAATTATTTTTAAACCACACAAAACCCCATAATCGCTTTATATTAAAGGGGTTTATGGTGCTATGTGTGACATAACACTAGACAAAATTCCCTATTTTATGCATAAAATATTTGTGCAATCATAAATTTATATTATGATACTAATTACAAAATTAAAGTCTATAATTTTATCTATATTAATAATAGGTGCCACAGTTGGTTCTACTATACTATTAAATAAAACAGCAAACGCAACCGAAACAGCAACTGAGAACACACCTAAAATTGGAATAACCGTTGTTTTAGATGCTGGGCACGGTGGCGTGGACCCTGGGAGTGTTGGCAGAACCACAAAAATTACCGAAGCCACATTAAATCTAAGCATTGTTCAAAAGTTGGAAAGTTTACTTATAAGTAGTGGCATAGATGTTGTTAAAACCCGAAAAGACGAAAACGGGCTATACGGAGTTTATTCCAAAGACTACAAAATTAGAGATATGAAGGCTAGAAAAGAAATTATAAGTAGTGCCAATGCTTGTATGCTCGTTTCGGTTCATATGAATAGTTTTGTTCATTCTAGATTTAGAGGTGCTCAAGTGTTTTACGACGACACAAACGAAAACAGTTCTATACTTGCTCTATCTATTCAAAATTGTTTTACAAAAGACTTGCCAGAAAGTAATAAAGGTATTGCCATTGGCGACTATTATATATTAAAGTGCGAGCCCAAAATTCCTAGCGTTTTGTGTGAATGTGGGTATCTTTCTAACCCAGAAGACGAAAAGTTATTGACTAACGATGATTACCAAGAAAAAGTAGCCTATTCTATATATAAAGGAATTGTTGGTTACCTAAATGTAAACAATTAAAAAAGACCAGTTAATCTGGTCTTTATAATTTTATTACTGATTTAGGGCTTAAATCCATTGATGCTGGTTCTGCCCCATTTATGTAGTTATAATAAGCTTGGCTTGCAATCATACCTGCGTTATCTGTACACAAGGTCAAAGACGGACAATATAGTTTTGCACCTACTTCATCGCAAACGCCCTTTAACACTTCCCTTAAGTGACTATTAGCTGAAACCCCGCCTGCTAACACAAGTTTTTTTGTGCCAGACTTTTCTAATTCTTCTTTTATTTTAACAGCAAGTTGGTTAACAGCCTCATCTTGGAAAGACGCACACACATCAACAACATTTATTTCTTCGCCTCGTTGTTTTTTGTTATGCAAGTAGTTAATTACTGCAGTTTTTAAACCGCTATACGAAAAATTTTCAATTTTGGTGTGGCTAGCCATAAATTTTATATTAATCTTACCCTGCTCTGCCATTTTTTGAATTTTTGGTCCACCTGGGTAACCAAGCCCCAATTCTCTAGCAACTTTGTCAAAGGCTTCGCCAATTGCATCATCTACAGTGGTGCAAATTAAATCTTTATGGCAATAATCGGTCTGATTGAATAGTGCTGTATGCCCACCACTAACAACCAAACACATAAATGGTGGCTCCAAGTCTTTATGCTCCAAATAGTTGGCAGAAATGTGCCCTTCTATGTGGTTAACTGCATATAATGGCTTACCTGTCATATAACTAAGCATTTTTGCAAAACTTACGCCAATAATTAATGAGCCAAGCAACCCCGCTCCATAAGTAACGGCTATTGCAGATATATCGTCTAACGACAAATGTGCCTGCTTTAATGCTTCGTCTAAACAATATTTTATGTTTTTAGTGTGATTTCTTGATGCAATTTCTGGCACAACACCACCATAAAGTGTATGTATATCTATCTGAGAAGAAATTACATTGCTTAGTATCTCTCTGCCGTTTTTAACAACAGCCACCGAGGTATCATCACACGAACTTTCTATTCCTAATATATAAATGTCTTTATTCATTGTCTATTACCTTTAGATATTCATTTATAAAATTTTGTATTTCGCCATCTAGCACTGCTTGAACGTTACCCGTTTCAAACCCAGTTCGATGGTCTTTAGCCAAGCTATATGGGTGCAATACATACGAACGTATTTGACTGCCCCATTCAATCTTTTTGTTTTCTGCCAATTTTTTCATTTTCTCTGCATCTTGCTCGGCAAGTTTTCGCTCGGTTAATTTAGAAACTAGCATTTTCATTGCCATTTCTCTATTTTGAATTTGACTACGTTCGTTTTGGCAGGTTACGACAATTCCAGTTGGAATATGCGTAATCCTAATAGCACTTTCGGTTTTATTTACGTGCTGACCACCCGCTCCGCTACTTCTATAGGTATCTATTTTTAAGTCGTTTGGGTTAATTTCTATATCATCATTACCATTTTCAATAAACGGAGAAACTTCTAGCGATGCAAAAGATGTGTGTCTGCGGTTATTAGCGTCAAATGGCGATAACCGAACCAACCTATGCACGCCTTTTTCAGTTTTTAAGTAACCATAAGCAAAAGGACCATCTATTAAAAAAGTTTGGCTTTTTATTCCAGCACCATCACCCGGTGTGGTATCTAACAAGGTTACCTTAAAACCGTGATTAGTTGCATATCTTGTATACATTCTTGCAAGCATCTCTGCCCAATCTTGTGCTTCTTCGCCACCTGCTCCTGAATGAAGTGAAATAATAGCAGACCCTTCGTCATACTCACCCGATAACAATGTTTCTATCCATAATTCATTTAGTTTGTTTGTTGCAATTGTTTTTAAAACTTCCAATTCCTTTTCACTGTAACTTTCTGGCTCTAGTTCAAATAATTCTACTCCCACAGCAAAATCAGAGATAGCCCGCTTAACAAATTCCAAACTATCTCTTTTGGTAACTAGAACTTTCAATTCTTTATTTAACTTAGACACGGCACTGGCGTCTTGCCACAATGCTGGGTCTTGTTGTTTTATTTCGATCTCACTAATCTTTTGTGGTAAAGACAATAATTTAAGTTCAACAACTTGTAATTTTTTCTCTAGCTCTAAAAGCACTTGTTTATAATCATAAATTTGCATATTATACCTTCACCACTTATTATACACCAACAATCAATAATTGTCTACCCCAAGTTAAAGGTCAAAGTTGGTCTAATTATTATTTGCCATTTCAGCTTCTTTTTTAATATCTTTTATTTTTGAACTGGTTATTTTTGAGTATTTATTCATTTGGTTATATAACCCACCAGTTCGCATAACTTCTAGCGTGTTGTATGTTTTGCTGTTATCTACATCTAAAAGCACCTTATTCGTGTTGCTAGAATTAAGCCCATTTTGCTCACATTCTAATTTTGCCACATCACTTAACGCTTTGTTCATTGCCTTAAGTTGAATTTTTACTGACCTACTCATAGTCTTCCCCCCTAGTTTAATAAATCGTAAACACTAAGTTCATCACAAAGGCTAACGTATAATTTTGCATAGTCGTATCTATAAATAGTATGCACAAAATTTACACCTTGAATTAGCCCAGCATTATAATTATCTAAAGTCTTTTTAAAACTTTTTACTTGCCCTTCAGATAATAGTCCTAACGTGATAGCCTTTTCTATTCTATTAAACATTGTGTTAATTTCTTCACTAAAACTTAATTGCTCAGGAGTGGACACAACCAAATCTTGCTTATACTTAGTTAAATAACTATTTACGCCCATATCATAAACTTTTTCAAACTCGGTAATTTTATTCATAATTTCTATGTAGTTGGCGTCTAGTTGGTACTTATTGGTTATTTTGTCTATCTTTTCTTTTCTAGATGCGATGCTTAGTTCATTGCAATAGAAATTGGTAATAGATCTACTTAACTCGTTTTCTCCAAGACCTTTAGCATGAAGATAACTAATAAGGGCGTCCACACGAACAACAAGTTCTTGGTTTATCTTCATTTTTTCCAGTTTGGATAGTTCGCTATCTTCCCAAGCCTTATTTTGTGCTTGCTTGCTTATAATTGGACCAATTCTTCTTGCTTGTTGCAATTTTTCGTGCTTTTCTTCTTCCTTTTTGTTTAGGTTAGCATTATAAAACATTATATCTAGGTCGTCGGTATCCATCAAAAACTCATAAATTAAATTATCTGTCATCTCTATACCATTTATAGAGAATTTTTCTTTTAATTCATAAAGTTTGTACTTAGCGTCATTCAACGCTTTCACGTCATAATTAATAACAGCGTAGTGCTTGTTGTAGTTGTTTAGTTTTACCCTATTTTTGTGCATTAGTTTATAGTTAGATAAATACATACACCAATAAACTAAAAATGCTAGCACGGCAATTGCCAAAATAACTAACAAAATTTCTTGTGGCTTTGTACTAAAATTTTCCAGCCATTTTGGTGCAAAAATTCCAACTAGGCAATATGTAAACGCAACTATAAACAAACTTATAACACACGACCAAATCATAAATGAATTTTTCTTGGTTTGATACATTGCACGTGCTATAGTTATGTCTTTTGCAATATTTTCAGAACTATCGTAACTATTCTTTCCTACTTGCAACTTTGGGTCTTGCAGGTTAAGCCTAGCCACCTTTATATCTTCTTCTGCTTGCTTGGTTTCTTTTCTTATTGATGTTATATAGGCTTTGGTTATATCGTCTATATCACTTGTTTTTGGAAAAGTTTTACCTTTATTATATAGGGTTGTAATTTTTTGCACAAATAGATATAACTTAGAGACGGTAATCTCTAAGTTATATTTTTCTTTTAAATATTTCTGAACTACAACTAAGTCCGAACTAGACTTAATTGTTGTTCCTGATTCATTAATTGCTTTAATATAAAAGCAAGTTTCTTTTAACTCACTAAGATTGTTAATCTCATTGAAGTTATACATGGCAAATTCTCCTATGAATTTTGCCCCCGTTTCCCTTTAATTACATTTCGTTTTCTTCTTCAACATCGCCAGCAATTGTTTTGCTTTGTAGAGCCATTTCGCCTCTTACTATTTTATCCAATTCTTTAAGTTCTGCATAAGTAAGAGCACCTGAAGTTTTTCTTTGAGCCTTGAAGTTTCTAACAATTCTGTTTTTAATCTTCATTGAAGACTCATTTTCAACTTCTGGACGGTTTTCTTTATCAGCACTAATTCTTCTTGAATATGCTTTTAAAACTTCATTTAAAAGTGTTGGGTTTACTTCTTCGCTCGCATCATGGTAAGATAATGATTCACCATCTGTTCTGCTGTATGCTTCTTGAACCCTACCTTCAACGTTATAAGTTTTGTATCTGTCTACAAGTTCGTTTGCTTTTTCGTAGAACATATTATTTGTGATTGCTCTACCTAGTTTTGTTTCTCTTGTAATTCCGCAACCGCCATTTGTAAATTCTTCTTTAGCCTTTAATAAGTCTATACCACCTTCAATGTTTAAAGATGCTAAAACCGCTTCGCAACCTCGTATTGCTTTTGCTGGACGATTTTTTGCTACCAACTTATAATAATAAGTTTCTGTAGCATCATACATTTTTTCTAATTCATCCAAAGATTCTCGAGATTCACACTTTTCTATCCATTCTTGTGCCTTGGCTAACTTTTCCATTTCAGCCTTCGCATCCTTGATGCCATAAAACTCATTTACTTTAAGATACTTTTTGGTTTGACTTAATTCGCTTCTTAGTTGTTCTACTTTTTCAAGTAAAGCAGTTCTTTTCTTTTCGTCTGCTTCAGACAAAACTGTTTTCTCTGCAGGGTCGTCTGGCTTAGTTACGCCATCTTTTGGTGCAAGTTTCCAAGTATGTGGCTTATAATAAATAGAATTAGGTGCTTCATATTTTTTCAACTTAGAATCATCGTCAGTTGGTTTAATTTCCCCACCATCAGGAATATCTTCGCCTTCATCTGGTCCAAATTCTGCACCCGCCTTTGGTGCTTCTACTACTGGTTCTTCTGGCTTAATTTCTTCTGATTTTGTTTCTTCTTGTTGTTCCATTGTTCGTTCAGGTCCAGAATCTTCGTTAGCGTCAGATTCTACTGCAGGTCGTTCACTACCAATTTCAACTGGTGAATTGGTTGGTTGCGCTGTTTGAGCACTTGGTTGGTCTGCAGTATAATTAAGGTCTATGCCGTATTGATTAGCAACATTTGTTAAATCTTGTTCTGGAGAATTTTCAAAACCGAATTCTTTTAACATTCTTTCATATTCGTTTTGTTTTTCTCTTGAATTTTGCACTTGTTTTTCTATGCTTGCAGAGTTATCGTCATAAACTCTTTTAAATCTTCTTGCTTCTTCTAGTTTTGCTTTACCAAAGGTATTAAATAGCCTGTTACCAAGTATTCCACCCCCGATAGCACCAACAATACTAGCCACGGTTGTAATTGCAGCAATTGTGCTAACTGCAGCAGTGGAACCAATAAGCATTGTTGCAAGTAGTGGCACTGCCCAAGCACCAACAACGGCAAAACCTAAAACAGAAAGAAATCTTGTAATGTATAGTCTTGTAAATCTTCGGCTTTGCTTTTTGCCTTGTTTTTTCATTTCTTCGGCACTTAAGCTTACTGGAGCCCCGCCTGGACCAGCTGGAACTTCATAGGTCATTTCTTGACTTTTTGCTTCTTCGGCAGCCTTTTTTGCTTGCGCTAATTTAGCGTTTGCGTATGCATTATATTGAACCAATAATTCAGCACATTGGTCTTTTGATGGAATATCACCACCGCAGAACATTTTAGTTGCCCTTATTTTTTCTAAAACTGCGTTGTCGTCACCAAATTTTCCAGTTGCAACAAGACCAGCACGAATGTTAAGTTCATTGCCGTTAGTTGCTTTTAGGTCGTTGTAGTTATTGATAAATTCCATTAAGGCCTTTAGTTCATTCATAGAATAAACATTGCCCGTAGGTTTTTCAAAATTATATCTCATTGTAATTTCCCCCATACAATTATAATTTTTAATTGCATATATTCTATCATAAAATTACATTTTTTTCAATAGTTTTCACTATTTTTGTTCGCCTGTGGCAGTATTATCGGACTTTGTTGCCTTTTTAACCACCTTTTTGCCGGTTTCTTTTGGGTTTTTATTGGTTTGTGGCTCTGCTTTTTGTTCTTCTGCCACTTCATTTTCTGCGGTTTCTTGTGGATTTTGAGCGTCTGCTTCGTGAGCCGTATTTTCACCATCATTATTTTCAAGGGTTTCAGTTTTTTTTACGCTTTCGTCAATCTCTATCTCGTTAGAGAAATCTAGCCGTGCAAACAATTCAACATCATATTGAGTTTCTATTCTTTTGCCATTTTCTTCAGCAGATTTTAGGTTTGCTTTTAACACATTTAGGTTATCTAAATTACCCATGTAAACTTCTTCAACTCTTTTTAGTTTTGTTAAAGATTTCGCTTTAAACCTACCAGTCATAAGGTGGGTTAAAAACGCTAGAAGCCCCATACCTAAAGCAGATAAGGCACCTGTAAGCAACACCACTACTATGCGTGACATAGCACCTGAATTAGTGATTAATCTTGCAATTATTGTAAACAACATAAACCCTATTAAACTAAATGATAGCGTTAAAATTGTTTGTAACGCACCTGCAAGTTTAAAATTATCTTCTGCTAGTTTATATTTATCTTCTAGTTGCTTTGGCGTAACCACATCCCCATCCAAATTTATATTTGCAACGCCCGTATAAATTTTAGATAATTCTTCTATTTTTTGCTTTGCTGTGTTTATTCTGCCATTACCTATTTCACGATAAACAGTCTTAAATTCCGCCCATTCTTGGTCGGTTGGAATTTCACCATTTTTTGTATAGGTTTTAGCAAAGCCTAAAAGTCTGTCATAATCTTCGGCTTTTATTTTACCTTTCAAAAAATTTAAACAATTTAATTTCTTTTCGTCTGGAGTGTTACCATCACACCCATTATAGGCTTTAATGAATGAATCTAGTTCTTTAATTTCTTTGATTGAAATGTCTTCAATAAGTTTTAAATTAATATTACTCATTCTTCTCTCCTAAATTATATAGTTGCAAATTGTTCTTCTAGTGTTGTGTTTAGCAATGGATTTTTAAGCGCTTTTATATTAGCTTCGCTATAGGTGCTATCTATGCCTAGCGGATTGATTACTTCATTAAACTTTAGCCCTGCTTCGGCTATAATAGCGTTAACATCGGCTTGTGTTTTTATTTTGCCATTATATATATTAAAATATAACTGACCTTTAAAATGATTGTACCAATCTTCTAGGTTGCCTAGGTCTTTTTTATCACTAATACGTTTAGACATCATATTATAGCAATTTTTTAGCCCTAGTTCTGCATTAGTTAAAGACTTTTCAAAGTTTTCAAGTTGGTTATATTTTTCAATAGACGCTTCGTATAAAGTTGCAGAACTTTGCATTTTTTGCTTATCTTTAACCAAACTTTCTAACTCGCCTTCTAGTTTTGCTCGTTCTTCTTTTTTGGCTTTAACAGTATCTTTTTGCTTTGCCAAATCTTTTTCTATTTCTTCTTTTCTCTTTTTAGCCTTATCTTCAGTTGATGCAAATAAGCCCTTTACCCAGCCAGCAAATTTGCCAATGCCTGAGTTTTTATCGTCTATCTTTTTAATGCAATAACCAACCAAAAACAACGTACATGCTTGAGTAAAGTTTATGTTACTTAAAAACGCAAAAACGCTAGTTGCCACGCCCATAATTCCACCAGACGCTATAATTACACCACCAAGAGCAATTAAGCCTGCAAGTATTAAAATAGGCTTAACACTAAGCCTGTTTTTTGCCCTGTTTAATGAGTTATCTAGTTCGTTTCTACGCCCTTCCGCACCAGCTAGTTCCGAATCACACTTGTTTAGTGCTTTTTCTTTATCTTGTATATCTTTATCCAACTTTTTTTGTTGGTCTATTTTGCTTTTTTGGTAATCTACAAATGCGTTTGTAAGTGATACAGTTTCTAGCGATTTAAGGTCTGTTTTAGATTGAATAAACTTTATGCAATCTTCTATATTTCGTGTATCTCCACCATAATACTTAAGTGCTACCGACTTAATTACGTCCATAGGTTCATTTAACCCAACTCTAATTCGGCTAACCAATCTATATTGACTTAAAAATCTTCGAGCAAATACAAATTTTTCATCTTCAGATAAGTCATTGAAATTTGCCATATATCTTCCCCTTTAGTACATCTATATACAATACAACTTTTGGTATTGCCCAAATTATAACATAATAAAAAACAAAAATCAACACTAAAAAAGGCCGATAGAAAATCGGTCTTTAAAATTCTAATAAACTTTGATTTTTTCGAGCAAGCATAAAGTCTTTGGCGCTAAAATAACCCCGCATAGACTTTTCTAAAACTTTTAGATTATTTCTAGTTGAATCATCCAACTCATACACACAAGAACCATCGTGAACCAAATATCTTGCCTTTTCAACCGAAGACTCAAAACTTTCAAGTCCACGGCCACCCCACACATTGTTTAAATTATGATACAACTTATATAAGCACTCGGCTTGCTCTTCGGTTAGTTGCATATTAATATCGTCGTCGCTTTCGGCAGAATAACCTAGGTTATACAAACTCGAAAAATTAAATTCAGACTGCCCCGTTGTGCCACTTTCAAACACATCAACCCTAACCGCACCCTCAACAGATATATTATTAGCTAGCATTAGTTTTACAAGTTCTATGTGATAAGTTGGGGTATAGAAAGTTTCACCTTTAGGCAAAATAATAAATCTGCAACGCCTTTCTCCCATATTTGTGGTGTGCTTAACATAATACTCGGCATCGCCATCAAGATTAAAATACTCTTTACCATTAAAACTAGCCCTGCCGTCGCTTAAATTTAAAAACAAACCAAAATACGCAAGTTCATAATACATAACCATATCCACAAGTAAGTCATTGCCTTCTTTTCTTTTACTTAATTGGTCTTTGCCTATTTTATCTCGCAACACAAACCTAAAGTCAGATATTGTGCCATATTCATTGAATTCTTTTTCAATAAACCTTATAAGCTTTCGGTGCATAACAAGATTTTTCTTTGTGGCTATATTTAAGTAAACATACAAATCTAACCCTAAATCTTTTGCGGTTTCTTTTATTTCGGTTTTAAACCTTTCATAAATTAATTCTGCTTCATTTCGAGTTAGCATAACTTCCCCCGATTACATTACCTTAAGTGGATATACTATACAATAATAATCCCAACAATTCAATACATTTTCATTTTTTATTATACTTAAAAAGAAGTTAGCAAATTACTAACTTCCTTTTAAATTACTTGCCACAGCAGTTTTTGTATTTTTTACCACTACCACAAGGGCATGGGTCATTTCTGCCTATCATTTTAGATTTATCGTTTTTAACAGTGCCAACTGCTTTGTGTTCTAGGTTTTTGTGGCTTGGTCGCATCATTCTTGGTGCCACTGGACCCTCGATATTAACCTTAATGCCCATCAATATGTTTGCAACATCTACACGCATAGATTGTATCATTTCTTCAAACATATCAAATCCTTCACGTTGGTAAATGTTTATTGGGTTTTGGTTACCGTAAGCTCGAAGACCAATACCTTGACGCAAGTTTTCCATATCATCTATGTGCGCTATCCACTTTCGGTCTAGCGTTTTAAGCAATACAAATCTTTCAATATCTTCAAAGTTAACACCTTGTTCTTCAATCTCTTGCTTTTTCTGCTTAAACCTTTTAATTGCTATTTCGGTAATCATATCAACAAGTTCGTCTTTACTATGGCTTTCAAGCAATTCTTCGGTTATAAGATTGGTTTCTGGTTCCACAAACCTTGCTTCTATTGCCCTATTAAAGGCGTCTATATCGACTTCACTAACTTTGTCAAAATGAGCGTATTCACTAACAACTTCTTCAACCGCTTCGCCAATCATCTCTAAAATTTTATCATGCATACTTGCCTTATTCAAAATTTTATCACGTTCGGCATAAACTTCTTCTCTTTGTTTGTTTAAAACGTTATCATATTCAACGACTTGCTTTCTTATAGAGTAGTTTCTGCCTTCAACTTTCTTTTGAGCAGTTGCAACTGAACGAGTAAAGAACCCCATCTTGATTGGCATATTAGGGTCCATTTTAAAGGCTTGTGCCATTCTTTTAATTCGTTCGCTACCAAATATTCGGGCTAGGTCATCATCGGCTGAAATGTAAAATACACTCGAACCAACATCACCTTGTCTTCCGGCACGTCCTCTAAGCTGGTTATCTATTCTTCGGCTTTCGTGACGCTCGGTGCCAATTATGTGCAAACCACCAAGACTAATAACTTCTTCCTTTTCTTTAGCGACTTGTTCTTTGAAGCCTTTTAATAACGCTTGGAACACAGCTTTCGCCTTGTTAACTTCTTCGTCGGTTGTGGTTGCGTAAGACACGGCTTGTTCTATCATTTCATCTTCATAGCCCTGCTTTCGCATTTCTTGCTTTGCCATAAATTCTGGGTTACCACCAAGCAAAATATCGGTACCACGACCTGCCATGTTGGTTGCAATTGTAACCGCACCCACTCTGCCCGCCTGTGCTACAATTTCAGCTTCACGCATATGGTTTTTTGCATTTAGCACTTCGTGTGGTATTTTTTTGCTTCTAAGTAACTTAGAAATTTCTTCACTCTTTTCAACGGTTATGGTACCAACCAAAACTGGTTGCTTTCTTGTGTAACAATCTATAATGTCGTTTATTATTGCGTTAATTTTTGCTTCATGTGAGAAATAAAACTCATCGTTTGAGTCTACTCTTTTGCTTGGAACATTAGTAGGAATAACCACAACGTCTAGCCCGTAAATATCTCTAAATTCGCCTTCTTCTGTTTTTGCAGTACCCGTCATACCCGAAGCCTTGTGATACAACTTAAAGAAATTTTGCAAAGTTATGGTTGCAAGGGTTTTATTCTCGGCATTAACTTTAACACCTTCTTTAGCTTCAATTGCTTGGTGCAAGCCATCACTATAACGCCTGCCCACCATAATTCTACCAGTAAACTCATCTACTATATACACTTCATTATCTGAAACTATATAGTCGTTATCTCGCTTCATTATGTATCTAGCACGCAATGCGTTATTAATGTCGTGGTTAATTTCGGTGTTATCAACGTCTGAAAGGTTATCTATCTTATAATACCTTTCAGCCTTTTCTACACCTGTTTCAGTTAGGTGAATAGTCTTTTGCTTTTCGTCTATAGAATAGTCTTCTTCATTTAATATTTTTGCAAATCTATCGGCAATAACATACTCGTCAGAACTTTCTCCACTTGGTCCAGATATAATAAGCGGTGTTCTGGCTTCATCAATTAAAATACTATCTACCTCATCAATAATAACAAACTCGTAGCCACGAGCAAGTCTTTTAGATGGGTCTACCGCCATATTATCTCTCAAATAGTCAAAACCAAGTTCGCTATTGGTTCCATACAAAATATCGGCATTATATGCTTCTTTTTTCTGCTCTGGTGTTTGAGAAGCGTACACAACACCAACCGTAAGCCCTAAAAATCTGTGAACTTTACCCATCCACTCAGCATCTCTTTTTGCAAGATATTCATTAACGGTTACAATATGCACTGGCTTCCCGCTAAGTGCATTTAGGTATGCTGGTAATGTAGAAACAAGGGTCTTACCTTCACCTGTACGCATCTCGGCAATTCTGCCTTGGTGCAACACAATACCACCAAGCAATTGCACATTAAAGTGCCTCATATGCAAAACTCTTTTACTTGCCTCACGGACAACCGCATAGGCATCTGGCAAAATATCGTCTAGCGTTTCGCCATTTTTTAATCTTTCTTTTAATACTTGTGTCTGATTTTTTAACTCCTCATCTGTTAGTGGAGCATATTTTATTTCCAATGCATCAATTTTATCTGCAATTTTTTGTAATTTTTTTATACTACGCTTATTATCTAAGTCGCTAAGCCACCCCATATTTTTCTCCCTATAGATTATTTAACAATTTTTATTATACATTAATTAAAATATAAAAAACAACCATTTAATTATTCAATTTTGTCTTTTTATGAAATTGCGTTCGAGCAAATGTTAAAACATAAATAGTTTTAGGCTTCTTTTTAAGAATAACCCTAGATAGTTCTTCCACAGTTGCGCCAGTTGTGTAAACATCATCTACAATTAAAACAACCTTACCCGTTATGTTAGATGTATCCACCACGCTAAATATGCCTTTTAGATTTTTAAGCCTTTCCGCTCGGTTTAGCGTTGCTTGTGGCGGTCTATCAAAATTTCTTGTGACAGAAACAGTGTCCACAACCATTGGCACTGGAGATAACCTAGCAATTTCATCTGCAAGTAACTCAGATTGGTTAAAACCTCTAGCCCGCCTTCTTTTAACTGTTAGTGGAACTGGTATTATGGTATCCACAGTTAGCGGGAACTCCACCAACCTTTTAAACATCTTCTTTGCCATAAACGGAACTAGAAACTTTTTGTTATTATACTTAAATCCTGTTACCAACGCACCAGAATATTTATCATAAACATAACAAGACCTTGCCGTGTTGTATGAGTGCTTGGTGTGCTTGCAAACTTCGCAATATAAATCGGGTTCGTCTAACTTATCACCACATATCTCACAATACATTCCAGTAATTTCATCTAACCTATTATCACAGTTTTCACAAATATGCAACTCTGGGTTTTCAAGTTCCCTACCACATATATAACAAGTAAGTTCAGGAAATAACAGCTTCTTAAATTTCAACCAAAATATCTTCAATTTTTCTTTTATCATAATTTACCCAAGGCTAGTGTATCACAAATACTGAAAAATGTTCAACATAAATGCAAAATTATTATATCGCAAACAAAAATAAAATTACGACAATTAAAATTTATCTAAAAATTTCAAAAAAAGGGTTGCAAAATATAAATTGTTGGGTTATAATTACTTTTGTTCGTAGGAACAAAACTAAATATTCCTCCTTAGCTCAGCCGGTAGAGCACTCGACTGTTAATCGATAGGTCGTTGGTTCGAGTCCAACAGGGGGAGCCAAAATAGACGGAAACATTTTGTTTTCGTCTTTTGTTTTTTCATAAATACAGGTGGGGCGAAATTCTGTATTTTGATGTATTTGGAAAAGTATGGTTTTTAAATTATTTAATTAGCGGACGGTGGCGGAGAAACCCACTAATAAAAAAACTTAGATTGCGACTAATCTTTCGTTCCCGCA